>NZ_KV836131.1:0-10101 GCF_001838255.1 Corynebacterium sp. HMSC073B01
CAAACACATAAACTGCCTGGCCACGCTGACCTCCAGATACATTACACACACCCCACCAAAGACACAAAACCCCAGGTAAAATAGAGAAAACCACCACAAGCCACCACTGGAGAATCACTCCCTACGGTTCTGAAGCATCCAGAACCGAAGACTTGCGATGGTTTTCCGCACCGCGTGTTTAACTAGCACCGTGCGCTTAGCCGTTAGCCACTGACCAGAGGCCAACAATCACTAGCTAACCCGTTCAACCGATGCGCCAAGAGAATTGAGTGTCTCTACGAAGCCCGGGTAACCGCGATCAATGTGATAGACATCGTGCACCTCAGTGACGTCACCTTCTTCAGTGCACAGTCCAGCAAGCACTAGTCCCGCTCCGGCGCGAATGTCCGAAGACCACACAGGTGCCGAACTCAACGTTTCCTTTCCGCGAATCATCACGTGATGACCATCGATAGTCGCGTCAGTGCCGAGGCGAATCATCTCGTCGACAAACCGGAAGCGCGACTCAAAAACGTTCTCGGTAAGCACCGACGTCCCTTCGGACACCGCAGACAGAGCAATGGCCATGGGCTGCATGTCCGTCGGAAAGCCAGGGTAAGGCAGCGTTTGGTAGTTCACACCCTGCGGACGCCCGTCCATACGCACGCGGAAGCCCTGCGGGTAGGTCTCGACCTGAGCGCCTGCGTTCTTCAGTTTTTCCAGAGGAAGGTGCAGGTATTTAGGGTTAATGCCAACGACCGTAATATCGCCGCCGGTCATCGCTGCAGCATAAGCCCAGGTCCCTGCGATAATTCGGTCGCCGACGACCTTGTGCTCAGTCGGGTGCAGCTTCTCGACGCCCTCAACCGTGATGGTGTTAGATCCCGCACCCGAAATCTTGGCGCCCATCTCCACGAGCATCTCGCAGAGGTCGACAATTTCGGGCTCACGGGCGGCGTTATCCAGCACAGTCGTACCTTCCGCTAGTACGGCCGCGGTCAGAATATTCTCGGTCGCGCCGACGGACGGGAAGTCCAGCTTGATGTTCGCCCCCTTGAGTCGCCCCGCCTCAGCCACCACGCAACCGTGGTGAATATAGGTGCGTGCTCCCAATTTCTCCAGGCCAGCCTGATGCATGTCCAGCGGGCGGGAACCAATAGCGTCACCACCGGGCAGTGCGACAATCGCGTTACGGGTACGCGCCGTCAGCGGCCCGAGCACACAGACCGAAGCGCGGAACTGGCGCACGGCATCGAAATCGGCGTGATGCGAGAGTTCTTCGGGCACCGTGATTTCAATCCGGTCGCCCTCGCGCGTCACGGAGCAGCCGAGCCCTTCGAGGACCTTTTGCATCAATGGCACGTCGTCAATTTCAGGGCAGTTCGTCAGTACTGTCGTGCCCTCGGCGAGAAGCGCCGCACCCATCAGTTTCAGAACCGAGTTCTTCGCCCCGGAAATCTGAACCTGACCATTTAGCGTCGCTCCGCCTTTAACCAGAAATCGCTCATTTCCCACTCCCCCAGCCAACCACATTTCGCAATATCGCGCTTAGGCTTGAAGCTATGAGCGTTCATCTAACTCGCATTTACACTCGCACCGGCGACGACGGCACCACTGGATTATCCGATTTCAGCCGCGTTCCCAAGGATGATTCTCGCCTTATCGCCTACGCCACGTGCGAGGAGGCCAACGCCGCACTCGGCCAGGCGCTCAGTTTCGGCACGCTTGACGACGAAATCTCGGCTGTCATTCGCTACGTGCAGAATGACCTATTTGATGCCGGAGCCGACCTGGCAACACCTATTGAAGAAAACCCGAAGTACCCGCCGTTGCGTATCGAGCCGGATTACATCGAGCGACTCGAGCACTGGTGCGACCAATTCAATGAACAACTGCCGAAACTGGATTCCTTCATCCTCCCGGGAGGCACACCAGCCGCAGCACTGCTACACACAGCTCGGGTGATTACTCGCCGAGCCGAGCGTGCAGCATGGGCTGCCTGCCGCGAATTTCCCGAAACCACCTCAGTCCTACCGGCGAAGTATCTCAATCGCCTGTCTGACCTGTTGTTTATTCTTTCGAGAGTGGCCAATGACGGAAACGACGTTAAGTGGATCCCCGGTGGTGAGCGCGAAGCCCAGCGGCAAGCAGGGGGTAAGTAGCGGAGCAAGTAGCAGAACTGACTACCCCAATACCCGCGGGTTTGGGCGCAAAGGAACCGTCGTCAAGCGGTTTACGGCAGTGCGCCGATGCGACGGGCCGCGTTGACGGCCTCGTAGCGAGTATGGGCGCCCAGCTTGCGCATTACGGAGCGGAGGTAGGACTTAACCGTCTCGGCACCGATGCCCATTTCCTCTGCGGCCTCGACGTTGGTGTGACCGAGGGCGACACAGGCGAGAACATCGAGCTCACGAGCCGACAGCTTGGTGGTCTGCTTGACGCGAACCGGGGTGACCATCTGGTCACAGAGCACCTCGAGTTCCTGGCGCAGCTTCTCGTCATCCACACGGTTAGCGAGCATGCGCAGCTTGGAGTGCGTGGAACGAACCTGCTCCCACTCAGCGCCATTCATGATGCGGCCGCCCTTACCGTTGCCAGAACGATCCATGTTGCGGCAGGCATCGACGACAGCGAGGTCCTGCTCCAGGCAACGGGCGGTCATTGTGACCTCTTCAAGAACCTTGTCCCCCAGGCGCACCGAGGAGTGCACGCCACCGTAGAGCACGCCACGGACAAGACGCGAAACGATCACCGGCACGGCGACCAGCGAGTGCAGGCCTTCGTCACGAATCTTGTCGTCATACTCATGGGTAATAACCTTGGCGCGCAGGTAGTCACTGACACCCACCGGGCGGCGCGTGGCCAACACGCGACCACCGACACCCGCACCCGATTCCACAGTCAGATTCTGCAGGGCCGGAGTACGCAGGCCAACCCAGTTGTTGATCTGCATCTTAGAGTTATCGGTGACTTCCGCATACATTGTGACCGGAATACCAGTCGCATTCTTTAGGGCGACCAAGGACGACTTAATAACCTCATTGTCGTCCAGAATGCGGTGGGGATCCATCTCGCGTCCTCCTGCGTAACGGGCAAATTGCTTCACTGGCACCCACAGAGGCACCATCAGCCTGTGACTTCGCGCCGACTTACACTCCTACGAAATGGCCAACTACCGCTCAGCGGCCACTGACCCTTTCGGGGGCTGTAAACCGTACAAAGTAGATAGTACCCTCCGAACGGGTACACCTGCATTAAGGCATCCGTCACACAATCTTAGGAAACAACTAGGTTTCTCTACAAGTACGTAAAGAAAATACCAGGATAAATCCTGTCATTAGCCCCGCCTCGGCCGAATAAATACAAGGCAGGGGGTAGCTATTTTTCCGCTAACAAACTGCGTGAATGTTAATAACAGAGGGTAATGAACGGCGTTTTACCCCCAATGCGGACATTTTCGAAAAAGACCTTCGCTTATTTTGCATCGTGCGCTATTGTCATACATGCAACAGGTTTTGTTGAGTTCCACTTTCAATGCTACGTCCTCCACGTGGTTGTCCGAAGGTGGTGCACAGCAAACGCAAGAGGGAATCCGGTGCAATTCCGGAACTGTCCCGCAGCGGTAATCTGGAACAAAATTCGCCAACGGCACTGAGGTTATTTCAACCTTGGGAAGCGGCGAAAAGTAGGAAAATTGATAATAAGGATCTGCACGTAAGCATTGAAGCTTGCGGCAGTCGTCATCCCCTTATTGTCGGTCACGCCAGAAAGTCCGAATACCTGCCTGATGCGCCGAGGGCACTGCAAAGTGTCACGGCCACGGAGATCGCCCGCGGACAGGTGTGACGTGAAATGGAAGCGAAGAAATGCGACAGCTTCGCCTATATTTCTAGGCCTATTTTCATAGGCATTACGCCCTGCCCGCGGGCGTTTTTCTCATTTTTAGCGCGGTTTAGCTGCACATATCGATGAGCTATTCACCAACCAAGCCACTCGCCTAAACATCCTCTGGATGGCACACATCTCGCCCAATCGCCTTGGAGACCACGGGCGCCCAGGGCAAAGCCAGTCGAGCATGTTCGACCAACCGTCGATCGGCCAAAATTTCTTCCTTGGCGCCGACGCGCAGTTTGCCGTCGGCAAGCACCGCTGCCCTATCGGCGAAATTCCACGCGAAGTCGATGTCGTGCGTGGCGACGACGACGGCAGTGCTCTGATCGCGCAATTGATTGAGCGTGTGTGCAAGCTTTCGGGTCGCCTGCGGATCGAGGCCGGCGGAGGGTTCGTCGAGAAGCAACACACGTGGGTGCATCGCCAGCGCGCCTGCGAGAGCGACGCGCTTGCGCTGACCATAGGAAAGCTGGTGCGGAACGCGTTCGGCGAGATCGGTGATTTCGGCGGTACCTAGGGCCTCCCGGACGCGCCGCTCGACTTCCTCGTTCTTAAGCCCCAGGTTGACGGGACCGAAAGAGACGTCTGCAAACACGCTAGCCGCGAAGATTTGCTCATCCGGATCCTGCGTGACCATCTGTACTGAGCGGCGGACCGTATTGCGGCCGTGCCGGGAGTACTTGTAGGCGGTGCCGTCAAGGCGAACCTCACCACTATTGGGCTTAGACGCTCCCGCGAGCATACGCAACAGCGTGGACTTGCCAGAACCGTTTGCCCCCAACAGCGCTAGGCGCTCGCCACCCGAAATTGCCAGATCCACGCCTTTCAGAACGTGGGTTTCGTCGTAAGCGTATGTAACTGCAGCCGCTTCGACAATGACACCGTTGGCACCATGTACGTGATCAGCGCGATTTTTCCTGCTGCTCGACATCCCTATACACCCCATTTCAGCAGCGCCCAGGCCGCAATCAACGACAAAAGTAATGCACTGGATATCACGATGAACTTCGGCTGCCTGGGCCGCGAAATCACCAGTACTTTCATTGCGCTCGGATCGGCGCGCAGCTCGATTCCCTCTTGCATCTTGCGCGCGCGGGTAAAGGCAATGACAAAGAGGCTGGCGGACTGTGCCGCTACATCTCGGATCATCGCCCGGCGCGTGGAGTGTCCCAAGCGTCGTGCTTGCGCTTCCGTCATCGAGTGTGCGGAGTGAATCAGCACGCCGGTCATCCGGTAAATCACCTCGGCGAGGTACGTCAAGTATCGCGGCAAGCCGTGCTTGTCGAGCCAGGCAATGAGCTCCGAAATCGGAGTGGTCAGCGCAAAGACCATCGTGCAGCTGATACCCGCAAACGAACGCATCACAACCTGCGCCATTCGCTGCGGGCCATCCGGCGACCACGCGAGACCGTCGGGAGTAAGCGCTACCAAAAGCGGAAACGCGCCGACGAGCACAAAAGCCGCCGGTGCCAGCACCATTGCCACATACAGCTTGCGGGGCACTCGGGCTATGTACGCAATAGACCAAGCAATGACCGCAATGACAGGCGCAAAGGGAATTGGCGGTAGCGCAACCGCCAGAATCAGCAGCCCACCGAGCAGCAGAATCTTTTCACCCACGTTGCGGCGTGCCCAAGCGCTGCGCGCCGCTGCAGCTTCTAGCGCATTCACTGCTCTTTCTCGCGCTTGTCCGAACGCGCAGCAGCCTTCCCTCGGTAGAAGCCAATAACGTAGAACAGGACGCCAGCACCGATAACGGCCTGGAGCGCGAACAGACCCGACTCGACCTCACCCGGCAGCTCGCCGACGAGTGGCTCGAACCACGGCTCGTAGTTCGGGTCGATTTCCTGAATTGTCTCCGTAGCGGTGGCATCAGTGCCGGCGAACGGCTCCTCGGCGTCGTCGTCCCCGTAGTTGAAGAACAGCGGGAACATGGCAATTACGACTACCAGGACAATGAGACCAACGCTGACCCACACGGAGTTCTTCTTCGGCTGGCTAGCTGCCTGTGCGTCGACAATCTGCGCGTTGTTTTTTGCATTCATAATCGTGCTCTCTTTCGCTTCTTTTCGCTTGACGACGGCTACTGCTTCTGGCCAGATACGGATGCAGCTGCCGCATTCTGCGAAGTGACAGATCCTGCAACAGCGTCAGCCGTGGCTTCTGCAGCTTTCGCCTCCAGCGCCGGTGCTGGCGCATCACCGAAGCGGGACAGGAAGCCGAGATCGAGGAGCTCAGAATGTGCCACGGCCAGCAGGGTGCGCATGAGAATGACGGTGACCAGAGCCTCGATGATCGCCAGCGGAATCTGCGTGATAGCGAACAGGCCGAGGAATGTAGCCAGAGCGCCGCCGACACCGCCCGGGTTTGCCGGGTGTGCAAGAGCGAGCTGCATGGAGGTCACCACGTAGGTGGAGAGGTCAGCCAAGAACGCTGCCATAAACACACCTGGTAGTAGGCCTCCGCCGAGCTTTCGAGTCAATACGTAGAAGGCGTAGCCGACCCACGGGCCGACGATTGCCATGGAGAAGATGTTCGCACCGAGCGTCGTAATGCCGCCGTGAGCGAGCAAGATTGCTTGGAAGAGCAACACGATGGAGCCAAGCAGCGCCATCACCGGAGGTTTGAAGATTACAGCACCAAAACCTGTACCCGTCGGGTGCGAAGTGGAACCCGTCACGGATGGAATCTTGATTGCGGAAAGCACGAAGGTAAACGCGCCGGCAGCACCGAGCAGCATGCCGCTACCGGGATGTTCTTTCATAGTGCGCTTGACTTGAATTGCGCCGTGAATGACAAAGGGAGCGGCAGCTACGCCCCACCCAATGCAATGAGTAACTGGGAGAAATCCCTCAGCAATATGCATGATGTAAATCATCTTTCTACGGCGCTATTCACCTCGACAGCACCGCTCGACCGCCAATCCGCGGACGCGAATTGGATGATTTACAGTCGGTCTCCTGGCTGATGGGCTGAGGAAAGCTTCACACTTCTATTAATGCTTCGTCTCCTTCCCCAAAGGTTTGAGTCCCCCTGAGTGGCTTCGACGAAGCACCGCAATCGCTGAGTCCATTGTCTGCGTTTTCCGGTTGTCGCATATAACCGCTGTGCAGATAAGGG
This sequence comes from Corynebacterium sp. HMSC073B01, assembly GCF_001838255.1. Lineage (NCBI taxonomy): Bacteria > Bacillati > Actinomycetota > Actinomycetes > Mycobacteriales > Corynebacteriaceae > Corynebacterium > Corynebacterium sp. HMSC073B01. Next base: position 6,991 of record NZ_KV836131.1, read on the forward strand.
CCGCAATCGCGCCCAATCACAGTGGCGAGGGCCGCTGCCTATTTACAAGGCATTCCCGTGCACTGTAAATCACGTCTCAGAATAGTGGATTCTAAGAAACTTTAATGCTCTTTACCCTCACAATGGAGGTAAGGACGAGCAAGGCAATGAGATAGCGTTAACGTGGCAAGAGCAGGAGCATTGCGACAATAGCGGTGCGACTGCGACGACGCCGGCCGCGGCGACTATGACGGTGGCAACACCGGAACTGACAGCTTCCACTTCCCTACGCAAGCCATAAAATAGACGAACTGGTCTGTACTAATTGCAGGATCAGGCGTACACTACGGCTACACGCGAAAACTCATTAGGAAGTCCTCTGTGATTTCCGGAATGGATAAGATTAATGACTATTTATAACGATGTCACTGAACTGATCGGCAACACCCCGCTGGTTAAGCTCAACCGTGTTACCGAGGGCCTGCCGGGCAACGTGATTGCCAAGCTGGAGTTTTACAACCCTGCCAACTCGGTCAAGGACCGCATCGGCAACGCAATTATCGATGCCGCCGAGCGCTCTGGCGAGCTCAAGCCGGGCGGAACCATCGTCGAGGGTACCTCGGGCAACACCGGTATCGCGCTGGCAATGGTCGGCGCAGCCCGCGGTTACAAGGTCATTCTCACTATGCCGGACACCATGAGCCAGGAGCGCCGCGTCGTTCTGCGCGCATTTGGCGCTGAGCTTGTACTCACCCCGGGCGCGGATGGCATGCGCGGCGCTGTCGATAAGGCCAACGAAATCGTGGCTAACACCGACAATGCAATCCTGGCTTCCCAGTTCGCCAACCCGGCCAACCCGGCTATCCACGAGGCAACCACTGGTGAAGAAATCTGGGAAGCTACCGACGGCAAGGTTGATTACTTCGTGGCTGGTGTCGGCACCGGCGGCACCATTACCGGTGCTGGTCGCACGCTGAAGAAGCACAACTCGGACATCAAGCTGGTTGCCGTTGAGCCGAAGGCCTCCCCGCTGCTGACCGAGGGCACCGCCGGCCCGCACAAGATTCAGGGTCTGGGCGCAAACTTCGTCCCAGAGGTTCTCGATCAGGAGCTTCTCGACGAGATCATTGCGGTTACCAACGAGGACGCTATTGAGGTCTCCCGCAAGGTCGCTGCAGCCGAGGGCATCCTCGGCGGCATTTCTGCCGGTGCAAACATCAAGGCTGCTCTCGAGATTGCAGCCCGCCCGGAGTCCGAGGGCAAGAACATCGTCGTGATTGTTCCTGACTTCGGCGAGCGCTACGTCTCCTCCATCCTGTACGAGGATCTGCGCGACTAAGACCAAGCGCTATAAACGCCCGTAACCTTCTCTGCAGAGCCCGCTAGCTGGCACTTTCCGTCGGCAAGCGGGTTTTTTCATTGCCCACACTTCCGACCAGATAGAATTGACGCCCATGAGTGACTTTTTCCGAATCCTCAAAGAGGATCTGGACAATGCCCGCGCGCACGACCCAGCTGCGCGCAGTGATGTAGAAAATGCCATTGTCTACTCCGGCCTACACGCAATCTGGATTCACCGATTCTCGCACCGCCTCTGGAAACGAGGCGGGATTTCCAAGGGCATTGCACGAGTACTCGCACAGTTTTCCCGTTGGCTGACTGGTATTGAGATTCACCCGGGCGCTCAAATTGGCCGAAGGTTCTTCATCGACCACGGTATGGGCATCGTCATTGGCGAAACCGCAGAAATCGGTGACGGCTGCATGCTCTACCACGGCGTGACGCTTGGCGGCCGCTCACTGGAGAAGGTAAAACGCCACCCCACCCTGGAGGACAACGTCACCGTCGGAGCAGGTGCGAAAGTCCTTGGCCCCATCACAATTGGTGCAGGCTCATCAGTCGGCGCCAACTCCGTGGTCACCCACAGCTGCCCACCCGATTCCATCGTGATAGGAATTCCGGGCCGCGTACGCCCTGCCAAGCCCGACGAGCACAAGCCGTTGTGCGATCCGGCGGTGTACGTCCAAGGTGACGGGGACTTCATCTAGCCCCGCCCTAAAACTAGCTCTACATACAAAAGCCGGCCGGCTGCTCTTCCTATCGTGAGCAGCCGGCCGGCTGCTTTGTGCGTTCTTTGCCCTTCAGCGACTAGTCAGCCAGTAGATCCTGGTATTCCGGGTTTTTCTCCACGAAGTTGGCAACAGCGGAGCAGCTGGTGCGAATCTTTCGGTTGTTCTTCCGAACATCATCCAACGCGCCTGCGATAAGCGGCTTGGACAGGCCTTGTCCACGGAACTTGCCATCTACAACCGTGTGGTCAAAGTCCAGGGCACCTTCCACCGGGGTGTAAGCGGCAAAGCCGGCCTCTTCTCCCTCCACGGTGAGAACGTAGCGCTGACCGGCCTCATCATGCGAAATAGTGTGTGCCATTTTCGGAATCACTTCCCTCTCATGGTTGTGAAGCGTCGTCATTGCAAACGACTCTTAGGATGTAACCCAGATAACAGCTCTCGCTTCGGATTAATTCCGAATCCCGGCTAGTTCTGCACTAGCGGGGGTTCGCCCGGGTGCTCGTCGGCACGCCCGACAGCGACACGGCACGGGACATCGCCCTTCGCGACCTTAGTCGCAGCCTCCCCCTCTGCCCACCCCGGGCTGACGGCCTCAGCGAGCGGGCCTGCCAGATCCGCCATTTCGCAGTGAGACAGCCCCGGAGCCACCACACTGATGCGGTAACGCTTCCGATCCCCCGGATCCATGCCCGGGTTGGCCTCCGCCCACAAATCAGCGAGCGAAGAGGTGCGCCCCACATCGGGCATGACATCCTCGTAGACGTTGACTTCCTGATCCGGAATCAGTTCCGCGAGCACCCCACGAACCTTCTCAGCAGCCGATTGGCTGCCCTCAGCATCCGTGTAGACGAAGATGCGCACGACCCACGGCAGCGTCTTATCGTGGGACAGCGTTCCTGCTGAGGCGAATTCCTTACTCATGCACAACATCCTATCCGCTAGGGTGTGTACGCGGTTTAATTTCCCCCACTTTAAGGCTTTCGCACGGCTCGATGCACTGTGCTTTACGACGATCCCCGCGACAAACAGGGTTAAGTGACAAAAAGTGTGTCTGATTTTC
>NZ_KV836132.1:0-1210 GCF_001838255.1 Corynebacterium sp. HMSC073B01
CTGGGCAAATGAAGAAAAACGGCACCACAACCAAAGGGACAACCAGGTGGCGATGCAAAAACCCTGACTGCGGATGCTCAACAACACGACACCGCCCCGATCAGACCCACACCCGGGATTTCAAAGCGTTTCACACCTACGTCACCGGCACTGCTTCTTTAACCAAGGTGGCCGACACCTTGAATGTCTCCCGGCGCACACTCGACCGCCGGTTCACCTCATTGTGGCTTATCGATGTCCCTAACACCCCCGATCCCAACCGGGTCTACGACCAAATCTTCATCGACGGCACCTACACCGACGCTGGCTGCTTACTTGTGGCAGCCAGCCACGACCACGTCATCGCATGGCACTGGACACAACGCGAAACCGCCCACGCCTACACCCAACTACTCAAAAACATCGCCCCACCACTATGCGTTGTCCTCGACGGTGGCCAAGGCGCCTACTCAGCAATCAAAACCTGCTGGCCAACCACCCGCATCCAACGCTGCCTTGTCCATGCCCAACGCGTGGTCCGTCGCTACACCACCAGCCGTCCACGCACCGACGCAGGCAAAGCTATCTACGCCCTGGCGTTGAAACTGACCCGTATCACCACACTCGACCAGGCACGGGAGTGGACGCTGCGCCTGCATGACTTCGGACAGGTATTCAAAGCATTCCTCAACGAAAAAACACCCCTCCCCAAAGAACGCCGCACCCTCAACAACCAGTGGGAATGGACCCACCTGCGAGTTCGCAAGGCATACAACTCACTGCTGCACCTATCGCGCAATAACTGGCTGTTTACCTACCTGCAGCCACCACCAGAAGCACTCGAACCACAGCGCTGGGCATCAACAACCAACAGTCTGGAAGGCGGCGTCAACGCCCAGCTCAAACGCATCGCCGACGCGCATCGCGGCAGGTCCGGGGAGCGCCAACGCAAAATGCTCGAGTGGTACCTGCACTCGAAAACGCAGCTGCCTGACGACCCGCTAAAGATCGCCAGGCAGTGCAATTACGGACAAGATCAACTCGCCAAAGTCAACGATCTTGTCCCAGAAGACCACAACAAAGCCGACCACGAAACAGGACGACCAGCCTTCTACGACAACGCTATCCCAACCGAATACCAACACAACATAGGAATCCGGAAAGGGCCCATGAGATAAAAAGGGCCCACCCGGCGACACACCGAGCGGACACACTTTTTGTCACTTAACCC
>NZ_KV836133.1:0-13364 GCF_001838255.1 Corynebacterium sp. HMSC073B01
CGAGCGGACACACTTTTTGTCACTTAACCCACAACCTCAGCTCAGCATCTGCCTCTGCTTCAACCCAAGCCCCACCCCAAACCCCAACCCCACAAACAAAAAATCCTCGGAAGCTTTTACACTTCCGAGAATCTTCGCTGTGGGCGAAGGGGGACTTGAACCCCCACGTCCGTAAAGGACACTGGCACCTGAAGCCAGCGCGTCTGCCATTCCGCCACTCGCCCGTGGGAACGAATAGAACTATAACACCCCGCGCTAATACACCACCAAATCCCCAGGCCAGCGCGCGTTTTCCACCACTTTTCAGCACTTAGCAATAGCAACTTCCTCCACAACCGTCGTCACTATTTGATAAACCTCAGTAGTTCCTAGCCCTTAACTGAAGGTGTAGGGCTCTATACTGTTGCTTAAGTATCGATAATTTTTGTGCACATTTTTTTCACGTAACCCGCCGCGGTTTGGCGGGAGAAGGCGAATTTCTTTAGTCAGATGGATTTCCTAGGACGCATCCGCAAGCTCGATAGCTCGCTTCAGCGCGGGCTCGATAACAGCTTTGCGCGCGTGTTCGGCGGCAAGGTTGTCCCGAATGAGTTAGAAGAATGCCTGAAGCAGGAAATTGAAGACTTCCTGATGCAGGACGCCAACGGTCAGTACTTGGCACCCAATGATTTCCGCATTGGCATCAGCGCTGCCGACTACAAGAACCTTTCTGCGTCCGAGCCCAACCTGCCGAATCAGTTGGCTGACCGCATGACACGCTACTGCCGTAACAACGGCTGGGGCTTCACCGGTTCCATTAGCGTCCACCTACAGGCAGTGGAGTCTCTCCACACCGGCCAGTTGAAGACGGCCAGCACTTTCACCGAGGACACCGTGGGCACCTCGGAGTTCGTCCCATTCGAGGACAGTGCCGATGATGCCAACACTGACGCAGCCCCGTCGCAAAGCGATGATGAACCCCAAGCTGCAGAGACCTCTGCCGCCTACCACCCGCAGCCGGAAGCTGAGCAGTTCCCCACCGCTTCCCGCCCCATCCCCGCGGTCGACCCGGAAGCGGCAACTGAGCTGAGCAGCGCGGCCGTGGGTGAAGACCAGTCCCAGGAAAAGACCGTCACCCTGCTGTTGCAGGACGGCTCCTCGCGCGTATTTGAGGTGCGCCATGGTTCGAACATCATCGGCCGCGGCACCGCTTCCGACTTCCGCCTCCCGGATACTGGTGTTTCCCGCCAGCATGCCGAGATCACGTGGGACGGCCAGGACGCTGTGCTCGTCGATTTGCATTCGACCAACGGCACCATTGTCAATGGCGAACCCATTGAGAACTGGCTGCTGGCCGACGGCGACGAAATCTCGTTGGGACATTCTGTTCTCGAAGTTCAGATTCGCTGATTCAGATCCGCTAAGTAGTGAGGTTCACCAGGTTCACATGCCACTGCCCTAGGTTTGCCGACACATTCCTGGAATAATTACGTCCGTGTGTTCGGTTTGCGGACCCACCAGCTCTACATAAGGAGGTTCCTCGGACGTGGAAGCTATCGTTTTTCTGCTTTCGCGCATCGGCGTGCTGGTCGTCCTGTGGTTTTTCATTTGGATGACGCTTCGCACCCTGCGTACAGAAACAACAGGCTCGGCTCCGCTGCGCCCACTTCGGCAGGCCAGCAGTGCTCCGGCCAAGCGTTTCCAGCGCTCGCAGACTCCACATCAGCTCCTTGTCACCTCCGGGCCGCTGGCGGGTTCGCGCATGAACCTAAACAACCAACGCGACATCACTATTGGCCGTTCAGAGTCGAATGCCTTCGTCCTCAACGATGACTTCGCCTCGGGCCAGCACGCTCGCGTCATCAACCGCGACGGCATCTGGTACCTGGAAGACCTGGACTCCCGCAATGGCACATTCCTCAATGGCCAGCGCGTGGAACAGCCGGAACGCCTGGCTTCGGGTATGGAATTTCGTATTGGCCGTACAACTTTGAGGTTGCAACCATGAGTCTTGCTCTGAATTACACGGCCCGCTCTGACCGCGGCCTCATCCGACAGAACAACGAGGACTCCGCCTATGCGGGTTCGCGTCTGCTCGCGCTTGCCGACGGCATGGGTGGCCACGCCGCCGGAGAAATCGCATCTCAGCTGATGATTGCGGCCGTCTCTCGGCTGGACAATGATCAGCCCGGCCCCGATTTGCTCGAGTCCCTGCGCAGCGCCTGCATGGAGGGCAATAACTCCATTGCGGATGAAATTGAGCAGAACCCCTCTACGCAAGGCATGGGCACTACGCTGACTGCTCTGCTTTTCGACGGTACCCGCCTGGGCATGTGCCATGTCGGTGACTCGCGTGGCTATCTGCTGCGCGACGGAGAGCTCATCCGCATTACCCGGGATGACACCTATGTGCAGTCCCTGGTGGATGAGGGCAATCTCACCGAAGAAGAAGCGGCAATTCACCCTCAGCGCTCACTGATTTTGAAGGCTCTCACCGGTCGCCCGGTGGAGCCTACTTTGTCTTATCGCGATGTTCACGAGGGCGATCGCTACCTGCTGTGCTCGGATGGTCTATCCGATCCAGTGTCCGCGGACACCATCAAGGATGTGCTCTCGGAGGGCACTCCGGACGAGGCCGCTACCAAGCTCATTGACTACGCGTTGAAGTCCGGTGGTCCGGATAACATCACCGTGGTGGTTGCCGATGTTGTCGATTCGTCGGCACGCACGCCTTACGAGCCCGCCCTGGCCGGTGCCCTGCAGAGTGCGGAGGAGGAACTCCCCCGCCCCAATACGTCAGCGGGACGCGCGGCGGCACTCCGCCCGCGGAAGTCGCAGGAAATTGCAGTGACTTCGGCGCCGGAGAAGAAAGCTTCCAAGGGCAAGTGGCTAGTTATTTCTGTGGTGCTGGTGCTGGTGGCCGGGTTGGTCGGCCTTGGTGTTTGGGGCTGGCAGAAGAAGGAGTCGATGTACCATCTCGCGGTGGTCGACGGGCAGGTGCAGCTGATGCACGGCGTGCCCGGTAGTTTGCTGGGCTTCGATCTGCAAGAGCCACATCAGTTCATCTGTTTGACCGATGACAATAAAGTTCAGCTTCCTCCGGCTGGGACGGCGAAGGAGAAGGTCGACTGCCACATCATGACGCCGGAAGATCTCTCGCCGGCGGCACGCAATTCGTTGGAAGGTCTGCCGGCTGATTCCTACGACGGTGTCAGCGACCAGATTGGACGTTTGGCGGAGTCGGCACTGCCGGTATGTCTGTCCGTTTCCGACGATGACAAGAAGGATGAAAAGCTGGGCTCGAAGCCAGGAGTCAACTGTAGGCAGGTGCGAAAATGAGTGAAACTACCACGAAGCGACAGCTTCGGATGAAGGAAATGCTCCTGCTGCTGCTGTCGGCAGGATTGTTGCTTTTGGCACTAATTTCGCTGGAACTGGCTCAGGGCAACTCTCTGACCGGAGATGTCTTTTACATCATTGGCGGATTCTTTGTGATTTTTGCAGTGGCGCATATCGCGCTGACCTTTGTGGCGCCCAACGCCGATCAGGTGATGCTGCCGGTTGCAGCCACGCTCAATGCCTTGGGGCTGGTGATGATTCACCGCCTCGACCTGGCCAATGACACCTCGTTGGTGCGCAATCAGATCATGTGGACCGTACTCAGTGTCGCACTGTTTATCGGCGTGATTGTCCTGCTGCGCAACCATCACTCGCTGTCGCAGTACTCGTATCTGCTGGGTCTCGGCGGCTTGATTCTGTTGGCGCTACCGCTGGTGTGGCCGTCGTCGATTAATGCTGATGCCCGCATCTGGATTTCCATCGGCCCGTTCTCCATGCAGCCGGGTGAGTTTGCCAAGGTCATGCTGCTGATCTTCTTTGCTCAGCTGCTGGTGAATAAGCGCTCGCTGTTCAATGTGGCGGGCAAGCGTTTCCTGGGGATTGATTTCCCGCGTGTTCGCGACCTGGGTCCGATTCTGCTGATCTGGGGCATCGCTACCGTCATCATGGCTCTGCAGAATGACTTTGGCCCGGCGCTGGTGCTCTTCGGCACTGTGCTGGCAATGCTCTACGCTGCCACCGGTCGTGGTTCCTGGCTGATCATCGGCATGGTGCTGGTGACCGTCGGCGTTGTCGGTGTCTACATGGTTTCGGACAAGATTCAGGCGCGAGTCACGCATTTCCTGGATCCGTTGGGCTCCTACGACGAGGGCGGCTATCAGCTCTCCCAGGGTCTGTTCGGCATGAGCTGGGGTGGCATCGGTGGCACCGGTCTGGGCCAGGGCTACCCACAGAACATTCCGGTGGCACACTCTGACTTCATCCTCTCGGCCTTTGGTGAGGAGCTAGGTTTTACCGGTCTGAGTGCCATCATCCTGCTGTTCGCGATTCTGATTTCCCGCGGTATTTCGGCGAGCTTGGCGGTACGTGATTCCTTTGGCAAGCTGCTGGCGGCCGGTGTCGCATTCTCGATGGCCATTCAGCTGTTCGTGGTTGCAGCCGGTGTTTCCAAGCTGATGCCGCTGACAGGTCTGACTACTCCGTTCATGTCAGCCGGTGGTTCCTCACTGCTGGCCAGCTACATCATGTTGGCCATCGTGCTGCGCGTCTCTGACGAGGCCAACCGCCCCTGGGGCATTCAAAGCAGCCCTTCGGGCCTCAACGACAATGCCAACGCATCTCAGGAGGTGAACCAGTAGATGAATAAAACCATTCGCCAAATCTTTGTTGTCGTTCTCGGACTCTTCGTTCTTCTACTGGCGAACCTGACCTACATCCAGGGCTTCCAGCAGGATAAGTACGCCCACAATCCGCTGAATAGCCGCCAGTTCCTGGAGGAAAAGTCCAAACCTCGCGGCCAAATCACCACTGACGGCGACATTCTGGCCCACTCGGTCAAGGGCGAGAGCGGCTTCTATGACCGCAGCTACGACACCGACCCGGAGGCATATGCCGCGGTGGTCGGATACCTGTCGGACATCTACGGCTCCGCCGGTATCGAACGCTCTCAGAACGAGATCTTGAACGGCAGCGACCCTTCGCTGTTTACCTCCCGCGCCCTCGACATGGTCACGGGCAAGGAACCCTCTGGGGCCTCCACGGAGCTGACGCTGTTGCCGAACGCTCAGCGGACTGCGTACCAACAACTCGCTGAACGCGGCTACGTCGGCTCCGCCGTCGCCATTCGCCCATCGACGGGTGAAATTCTCGCGATGGCCTCCACACCGTCGTTCAACCCGAATGACATCGCCGCCGGCGACGAGAGTACCTGGCAGTCCCTCAATAACAATGAGGGCGCACCGCTGCTCAACCACGCCACTCAGCGTCCGCTGCCGCCGGGTTCCACTTTCAAGGTGTTGACCACGGTCACGGCACTGGAGCAAGGCGCTTCCCCGGACACCTCGGTCACTGGCGCACCGCAGATTACGCTGCCGGATACCACCACTACGTTGGAGAACTACGGTGGCTCGACCTGTGGTGGGGCTACTACAACTCTCCGCCAGGCTTTCGCGCAGTCCTGTAATACGGCATTCGCTGAGCTCGGTATGCAGTACGGGGCCGATGCGCTCAAGGACGTCGCTAAGCGATTCGGCATCGGTGAGACCCACGATGACGCGGGCCTGCCGATTCAGCCCTCCGCTGTCGGTGATATTCCGGATCAGTCCTCGCTGGGTCAGACCTCCATTGGTCAGCGCGACGTGTCTTTCACGCCGCTGGACAACGCCATCATCGCCGCCACGATTGCCAACGGCGGCGTGCGCATGGAACCCCAGATCATCAAATCGGTGCGCGGTGCCGACCTCTCCGAAATCAAGTCCTTTAAGCCGATTGAAGCCGGCGAGGCGATTTCGCCGGAGGTCGCGGAGACCGTAACTGAGCTGATGCGCGGCTCCGAGTCGCACTCGGGCGGTAACGGTTCGCGTATTGCCTCCAAGACCGGTACCGCGGAACACGGTGCTGTCCGCGGCGAGTACGCACCGCACGTCTGGTACATCGCCTTCGCGCCGGACTCCGATGTCGCCGTGGCTGTCGTCGTGGAAAACGGTGGCGGCCAGGGCCAGGGCGCTACCGGCGCCTCCGTTGCTGCCCCGATTGGCCGTGCACTCATTAACGCGGTCGAACAGGCGGGTCGATAAGCATGGATGCCCACCAAGTTCAAGACATCGTTGGCGACCGATATCACGTCCGCCGTCTGCTCGGCCGTGGCGGCATGTCCACCGTCTGGCTTGCCGACGACGCCACCAGCGGCGAACTGGTTGCAATCAAACTTCTGAACCAGGAGTACTCGGACAACTACGAGTTCCGGCAGCGTTTCCAGAACGAAGCCGCCGCTGCGCGCAGCGTCAACAGCCCAAACGTGGTGAAGATTGTCACCTACGAGGAAGGCGACATCGGCAGCCACGGCGCGTGTTACATCGTCATGGAGTACATCCGTGGCGAATCTCTGTCGCAGGTGCTGCAGCGGCGTCGCACCCTGCCAGAGCACCTGATGCTCGACGTTCTGGAGCAGACTGCACACGGCCTGTCGGCAATTCACGCTGCGAACCTTGTCCACCGCGACATTAAGCCAGGCAACCTCCTGGTGACGCCGGAGGGCACGGTGAAAATTACCGACTTTGGCATTGCCAAAGCCGCTGAAGCGGTGCCTCTGACGCGTACCGGCATGGTCGTCGGTACCGCGCAGTATGTCTCACCGGAGCAGGCGCAGGGCAAACAGGTGAGTCCGGCGACAGACATCTACTCGCTTGGCTGTGTCGCCTACGAAATGGTGGCCGGCGCCCGGCCCTTCCAGGGCGACTCCACCGTCGCGGTTGCCGTGGCACACATCAACGAGGCACCACCTGCGTTGGCGCCGACGGTCAATCCGCATATCCGCGAACTTATCGGCATTATGCTGCGCAAGGATCCGCAGCGTCGCTATGCCGATGGCCGTGAGCTGGCACAGGCTGTTTTGCGAGTGCGCGCGGGGCACCGCCCACCGCAGCCGCGTGGTGTGACCCCAACGGTGCACCGTCAATCCAACGCTGCCAACCCGGCGACCACCGAACTCGGTGCCATGACGCGACCGCCCATGCCGGTGTCGCAGCCACCGCAGCAGCCACAGCGGCCACCGCAGCAACCCGCCCGACAGCGTAAGCCGGCAAAGAAGCGCAGTGGCTGCGGTTGTGGCTGCGGCAGCATTGTGCTGTTGGTGCTGCTAGTGTTGCTGGCCGGTGCTATCGCGGTCGTCTATTCGCTGTCGACTACCGGTTCACTGCCAACCATTCCGAACTTGGAGCAGTACATTCCGAACCAGTCACAGCAGCAAACCACAGAGGAAAACACCGACCCCAACGACGGTTCTGGTTACGGTTGGTCGGGAGACAATTCCGGTAACTGGGGAAATAACGACGGCGGCAACTCTGGGGAAAACTACGGCGGCAACAATGACGGTGCCTCTGACAGCTCCACTGAGCAGGACACCAGCGAGACCGCTCCGGATACGTCCGAACCGACTCAGGATTCGGGCAACGACAATGGCAACGACAGTGGCGACGACTCCAGTGGCGGTGGTCTACCCGGTATTCAATTGCCCTTGGGAAATGACTCCGGTAATACCTTGGGGACTCCAGATGCACAGTAATATTCAGGTACAAGATGTTTTGGTGGAAATCCTTCCGAAGGGACTGACGAACAATGTCTGGCAATGACGATCTCCTCTCCGGCCGTTATCGGCTCGGCGAGCTCATTGGCGTTGGCGGCATGTCCGATGTCTACCGCGCTGAAGATACTGTTCTCGGTCGCTCTGTCGCGGTCAAGATGATGAGGGCCGACCTTGCCAGGGATGAGAACTTCCTCGCAAGGTTCCGTCGTGAAGCGAAAAATTCAGCGCTGCTGAATCACCCGTCGATTGTGTCGGTGTACGACACCGGCGAGACGGATAGCCCGATGGGGCGCGTGCCTTTCATTGTCATGGAGCTGATTCAGGGCGAGACCCTGCGTGATCTTGTTCGTCGTGAGGGGCGGCTCGACCCGAAGAAGGCCGCATCGATCATGGCATCGGTGTGTGATGCGCTGACGGCATCCCACCATGCGGGCATTATTCACCGTGACATCAAGCCAGCGAACATCATGCTGACCAACACCGGCAAGGTGAAGGTGATGGACTTCGGCATCGCTCGCGCGCTCGGTGATTCCACCACGATGACGCAGACTGCGGCGGTGCTGGGTACCGCGCAATACCTCTCGCCGGAGCAGGCGCGCGGTAAGACCGCCGACGCCCGTTCCGATATCTACGCTGTCGGCTGCGTACTTTTCGAGGCCGTCACGGGCGCCCCGCCGTTCACCGGCGAAACCCCTCTTTCTGTCGCTTACCAGCACGTTCAGGACCAGCCGCCGCGGCCTTCGGGGAAGCTCAACACCGACCCAAACACGGCTCAGGCCCTCGACGCGGTGCTTCTGACCGCGATGGCCAAGGATCCGATGGAGCGCTACGACTCTGCAGAGGACTTCGCCCAGGATTTGCGTCGTCTTGCACGCGGCGAGGATCCGTTGGCGCTGGCGCACCACGGCGCGCATGACGACGATGCGAAGACCACCGAATTCCTTCCGGCAGCTCCATCGGATGCTGAGACCCGGGTGACCCCTGCACAGCAGGCAACTCCGGCCCCGGCCCCTGTCCCTGCTCCGGAACCGGAGAGAGCAGCTGCCCAACCGGAAGCCCCTGCTCAGATTGCTAACACTGACGAGCCTGAGAAAAAGAAGGGTGGCGCAGGAAAGACTGTCGCACTGGCGGCTGCTGCGCTGGTCGCTCTTGGCGGTGTCGGCTACGGCGCCTACCAGCTTTTCAACTCGTCCACCGAGGTCGAGACCGTTGCCATTCCGCAGGTCGAGGGCCTAAATGTCAATGAGGCGACGCAGGTTCTCGAGCAGGCTGGTTTCGTGGTCAACCGCGTCGACGAGCCGAACCCAGATGTGCCCCGAGACACGGTGATTGCCACCGAACCGGGCGTCGGATCGGGGTTGCCGCAGGGATCTCGTATCAAGCTGCGCGTATCTTCGGGCCCAGAGTTGACCAATGTGCCGGATGTACGCGACAAACAGGCCGAGGAAGCTCGCCGCCTACTCGAGGAGGCGGGGCTTGTCGTCAATCCGAAGCTGCAAGAGGAACCGAGTGAGGACGTTCCGCGCGGCAATGTCATCGAGCAGTCTCCAGCTGCCGGTTCTCAGGTGTCGAAGGGAACCCGTGTAACTTTGACTGTCTCCTCCGGTATCGAGACCAAGACTGTTCCGGATGTCACTGGTCAGAGGTTGGATTCCGCCCGCACGACCCTCGAGTCCGCTGGTTTCGTTGTCGAGGTGGTGGAGGTTGACTCCACTGAGGAACAGGGAACCGTTGTTGAGGTTCCCCAGAAGGGCACGGAGCTCACCGTCGGAACGACTGTCGAGCTGCACGTTTCGCGCGGCAACCAAATTAAGATGCCACGAGTTGAGGGCCAGACTCTCCGCGATGCGGAGAAGGCACTCACCGATGCCGGCTTCGAGGGAACTATCCGCACCGAGGAAGTCACCACGCTGGATCTGTCCAAGGTCGACCACGTGGAGAAAGCCAACCCGTCGGCCGGATCCAAGCTCAACAAGGACGGCGAGGTCACCCTACGCGTCTACCGGCTGGGGGTCGCCCCGGAGAGCTCTTCAGAGGAACGGCCTGCTCCGGAACCTCCCATAAGGCTGCCGGATCTGCTGCCTAACTAGCGGCTAGTGTGCCAGCACGTCTGAGAAGGCGCGCTGGTACACGGCCTGCTGCTCTTCCAACTCCGCCAGGAGTTCCTCGGTGTACTCACCGCCGGCCAGCCGCAGCCAATTGACCAGCATGCGGTGCCCGTACTGGGTGAGTACTGACTCCGGGTGGTACTGCACGCCGTGAATCGGCAGGTCGCGGTGGCGCATCGCCATCAGCATGCCCGAATCCGTGAATGCCGTGGCAATGAGTTCCTCCGGCAGTGTCTTCGGATCCACCGTCAACGAGTGGTAGCGCGTGGCAATAAAAGGACTGGGCACATCGGCCAGAACACCCGTGCCGTCATGAGTGACCGGGGAGGTCTTGCCGTGCAACAGCTCGTCGGCACGCACGACCTGCGCACCAAAGACCTCACCAATCGCCTGGTGACCCAAGCACACACCCAACACCGGTGTCGGCTCGTCCTGCCTGCTCACCGCGCGAATAATGTCCTCTGTCCACCCCGCATTAGACGGCTCACCGGGACCGGGCGACAGTAGGATTGCATCAAATTGCTTTACGACGTCGTCAACATCGCGGAGACGCGCATCATCATTGCGCCAGACAGTAACCGTTTCGCCGAGCTGGCCTATGTACTGGACCAGATTGAATACGAAGCTGTCATAGTTATCGACGACGAGAATCTGCATAACTGGGAATTCTACTGCCTGCGAACTTCACTGGTAAGTTCGGATGCAAAGTTTACAATTATGCATATACCGCGGGAGTGTAGATACCGCGCTGATCGCAACCTGCTGACCACAACCTAAGGAGTTTAAAGCGCTATGCCTAAGGCAAAGATCGAAAGCACTAATTCACCACAATCCGGTGGCTCCTCCGTCAGCCGTACCCCGGTCAAAATCAACAGCACTCAGACGCCGGTGTGGTACAAGGTGCTGATGTTCGGGTTCATGCTGATTGGTTTGGGCTGGCTGCTGGTCAACTACATCGCGGGTCCGCATATTCCGTTCATGGTGACTTTGAACGCATGGAACTACGTCATCGGCTTTGGTCTTTTCATTGTTGGTCTGCTGATGACTATGGGTTGGCGTTAGTCAGCTCTAATACATCGCACCCCCTCAGGCGCATCCACTTTTGGATGCGCCTTTTTTTCATACCTAAAAACCCAGGTCAATTCACCCCCGTCAATACACCCGTTTCCCACACGTTTTTCGACGAATGAGGATTTCCCTCCTACTGATCGCGCAAAAAAGTTATCCACAGAAACCTGTGTAACAATCATGTAATTTGTGGATAACTGTGGAGAGATTTCGTCCCAAATTTCTCACGGGTTACGTGACAGAAACCGTAAAGCATGACAACTTTGGTTCTATCCCCTGTGTCCACAGTATCCACAGCCTGTGGATAACTCTGTGAACAAGTAACATAGTTGCAAGTCAAGTTGTGCGTAACTCCAATATTCTGCGGAGTTCGACCACTTTCGAACGCTGGTTCGTAAATTACAAGAATGGAATTATCCACACATGTGCACAAGTCTGTGGACAACTGTGAATTGTTGTAATTTGTGAAAATTGGAACCCGTAACGTGCTTCTTGGCCCGTGTTCACCTAGGTGAACAGTGGAGTATTTTTTCCACAGGGCTGTGGACATGTGGAGAATCAACACGATGTGCTACTACCCCCACTACCCCTAAACACAACATTGAAGTTACGGGCCGTCGTAAAGCGAAAATGGGCATGAAAAAACCCGCCCGGAACAACCGGACGGGTTAAAGAGCGTAGAAGCTAGCGGATTACTTCTCGATGTCGATGGAGGTAATCACGACCGGCTCCAGCGGGCGATCCCAGTGATCGGTAGCCACACGAGCGATCTCGTCGACAACCTTCTTCGAGGCATCATCAGCGACCTCACCGAAGATGGTGTGAGCGCCATTGAGGTGCGGGGTCGGAACAACGGTGATGAAGAACTGGGAACCGTTGGTACCACGGCCGCCGCGCTTGCCGGCGTTTGCCATAGCGAGCAGGTACGGACGATCGAACTGGAGCTCCGGGTGAATCTCATCGTCGAACATGTAGCCCGGGCCGCCGGTGCCGGTGCCCAGCGGGTCACCACCCTGAATCATGAATCCAGCGATGATGCGGTGGAAGATGGCCTCATCGTAGAACGGGCCGGACTCGGTGCCAGAGGCGTTCTGCCCCTTGTACTCCTTGGTGCCTTCTGCCAGGCCGATGAAGTTGTCGACGGTATTCGGCGCGTGGTTGCCGAACAGGTCAATCACGATATCGCCATGGTTGGTGTGCACAGTTGCAGTAGCAGTCTTAATAGTCACGTTCCTTAGGATACCGACCTTGGTGGCCAATTGCTCCTACTGGTGAGTTTCTCCGTGGCAGAAACCAGCGAAAATGTTTCTCAAGATAAGGAAAAGAGTTCTTCGTTGACCCCCATGGAGGCCAAATAGTGCCTAAGCTGGAATGTGAGCCTGCTGCAAATATTTCGGCGCTAGGCCTAACTGGGCCCTAGCTCTTGGACTTAGAAGCATCTTGGTCTCAGAGGCACTGGCGCCGCAGCAGTATTAATCATTGATTGAGAATTAAAGGCGATGCCTGTTGGCGACGCACTAATAAAGGAGAGTCATGAACCCCAACGCAATCTCGCTGGCTGTCAAGGGACTGAAGTCCGCTTACGACAGCTACTCGGATTACCGGGACAAGAAGGCTGCAGAGCTCTACGACACGATGCAGGAGGCTAAGAAGGTGGCAGCTGCACAGAACGAGGCAGCAAAGGACGCAGCAACCAATTGGGCGGAAGACGTTAAGGAAAAGGTTTCCGACGCCCGCGATCAGCTCGCTGAGCAGGCCGAAGAACTGACCGGCAAGGTTGAGAAGAAGTCCAAGGAGACCAAGAAGCAGGCTAAGAAGGCTGCGAAGCAGGCCGAGAAGGACGCTAAGCGCAAGGGCAAGAAGACCCGTTGCAAGGCTCGCTGCGAGGCTAAGAAGGCTGAAAAGAAGGCCAAGAAGGCTCGCAAGGACCTCGAGGTGCGTACCCAGAAGGCTATCGACAAGGTAACCGGTAAGGAAGAGCAGCGCGCCAAGAACGGTCGCATCGCAACCGCTTCCCTGGTCTTCGCTGTTGTTGCAGCAATCGTCGGTGTCATCGTTTGGAAGCTGCGCAAGGACGACAAGCTCCCGGTTGACCCAGCTCCGTACCAGCAGAAGGCCCAGGAAGTTAAGCACAAGGTCGAAGAGAAGGCCGCAGAGGTCAAGGAGACCGTTGAAGAGAAGGCTTCTGAGGCTAAGGACAAGGCTGAAGAGGTAAAGGGCAAGGCAGCCGACAAGGCCGACGAGGCCAAGGACAAGGCTGCTGAGGCCAAGGAGACCACTGAGGAGAAGGCCGCAGAGGCTTCCAAGCAGGCTCAAATCAAGGTCGACGAGGTCAAGACCGAGAAGAAGAACGCTGACGACGCTAAGAAGATCTCTTCCAAGCCGTCCAAGCCGGCTCCGAAGCCGGGTCAGGCTCGCAAGAAGTAAATAGGCGGCTAGATAGCCAAAAGCCTTTTCACGCCCGATTGTTCTGTGCAGTTGATGCGCAGGCGGTCGGGCGTTTTTGGTTAAGCAGCAAACCTGACAACTTCAGAGGGTTAAGTGACAAAAAGTGTGTCTGATTTTCA
>NZ_KV836134.1:0-63505 GCF_001838255.1 Corynebacterium sp. HMSC073B01
AGCCCCCGATGTGTCCACTTTCCGGGGGTCGGGCCCTACGGCTCGGTCTCTACTTGTCAGCAACTCAGCAACCGACCAATTACTTAGTCAGAGCCGCCTTGTCACCTGCGAGTCGTCGCCAAGCAGTGGCAGATGCGACACCCATCAGCGCACCCGCCCCCAGAAACACGCTGCCTGCACCCATCGCGGTAGCACCCACACCAGCAATCGGCGGCAGGATGACCTGCGCCAAGCGGTTACCCATTAGCCGGATGGACAACGCCTGAGCACGCACCTCGGCATCCACCAGGGAACTCACCCACGTCATCGACATGGGCATCACAAAGCCCCAGGCCAAACCGCAGATACCAACAGCAATAACCATGAGCCACGCACTCTGCAGCCACGGCATAGCCAAAAGCGGCATGACACCGGCACAAACTGCAATGATAAGGACCCGATTGCGATTAGCTTTGCGCAAAACAGTCGGCATGAGGGCTCGGGAAATAATCGCAAGACCACTACGCGCACCAAGGATCGCCGTCACCTCGGCAACACTAAAGCCCAGTTCACGTCCCAGCACCGGCACATATGCCGTCAACAGGTCAATGGCTACGATGACCGCAATTGAGACAGACATAGCGCTGGACATGCCATCGATACGCAGGATGCTTAAGACCGATGCGCCACTGGCTTCGGCCTGCGCCAGCCGCCTCTCCTCCATCCGGCTGCGGTCGCTAACAGTCGACGCCGGAGAATACTCAGTTGAGCTAGCAGCTTGCACTTCGGCGGCTGCATTTGCTTCGTGCCGTCGATAAGCAGTTGCGACCGGCCAGCCGATGACCAGGGCGACCGCACCGATTCCCGTCATCGTCCAGAGCGCGGAAGTGGTGGCGGTCATGGCGCTGCCGTCGTGGTTGGGAGTGAGCAGACCCGCACCGACGATGCCGAGGAACTGCCCGACGGAGATTCCAAGCGTGAAGTATGCAAAGAGGCTATCAAGCCCGGCGACGCCGCCACGCAGGTGCGAAACCATGCCTTGAGCGGCGATGAGCGTGGTCATGTGGGCAAAACCCAGGGCCACGTAGCCGATCAGAAGAATAGGTAGGTTCGGCGAGAGCGACATTACTGCTGCAGCGATGACGGTGGCGACGAGACCGGAGTACATGACTTCGGTGGCACGATGGCTGTCGACAAGCTTGCCGGCGGGAAGCGCAATAATAAGAGGTACAAGTGAAAATGCGGCAGTGAACCAACCGACGGTGGCGGCGGAACCGCCAAAATCGAGGACTCGCCAAGAAAGCAGCACGCGACCGCCGTTGAAAACCGCTTGCCCCAACACAGTAATGAGAACCAATAGGCCGAACCAGCGTCTCATACCTGTTTGTAACTCCCCTTCTCCTGTGTGGTCGCACTCTTCGCGGGGCGATTTCTTTGCACGTCAATACCTAAATTGATCGGTGCTTTCTCGTCGGCTCGCACTTCTGCCAACCCGCGAAGAACGGTCAAAGCAATGCGGCTTATTGAGAATAGTCCCTGAAGTTAAACATGTTTAGCGCATAGAATGAATTATTCGGGCATCCTTGTCGATGTAACCGGTTTTCTTATTTAGTTAATAAAGAATCAGGAATTAGGAGCCATGCTTGAACGCACATTGGTGTTCGTCGATACGTCATATTTACTGGCGAGCTTTTACAACTCGTGGGAAACCGGAGCCCGCGGGCAATTAGAAATCGACCTTAGAGAAGTAGTTAGTGTCCTTGACCGAATGATTAACCAGCAGCTGAACCAGCCAGTTCAGCGGCAACTTTGGTACGACGGCATCCCGGAGTCGGGGCCGCATCGTTACCAGCGCTCACTGCGCACGATTGATGGTGTGCAGCTGCGCGCAGGTCAGCTCATTGAATGGGGTGACCGACGGACGCAGAAGGCCGTCGATACGCGACTCGTCGCAGACATGGTTGTCGCCGGCCTGCGCAACCAAGTTTCCGATATCGTGCTGGTCTCGGGCGATGCGGACATGCTGCCCGGCGTCGCTGAGGCTTCGGCCGCCGGTGTGCGCGTGCATCTCTACGGCTTCGGCTGGGACTCCATGTCCGGTGCACTTCGCCATGCCTGCGATTCGACGACAATCCTCGATCCCCGCGAGGACTTCGCCGACGCCATGCAGCTCAATGTCCTCGAGGGCCCAATCCCACCGGTCGTCCGCACGAATAAGCCGCTGGGCGATGCCGAACCAATCGAAGATCTCGGTGCCACCTGTGTACCGGATACGCGCATCACTCCTCCGGGCGAGGACTCGCTTGACGACGGCACGGAGAACACTCCCTCCGCTGCCGACGGTGATGTTGCTTCGCCGGAGGCCGGCTCTCCGGAGGTTCCGCAGGACCAGCGCGTTGTGCCATCCCCCACAGCTGACCGCGACTCCGACTGTCGCAGCGAAGACAATGCCGCAGCCACGCCGACGGCCAAGGCCGACTCGCCGAAGTTCAACGAGGTCGAACACGCGGCCAAGATGGGTGCCCGGGAAATCCCGGCGCAGGCTGAGCACCGCGCTGAGGTAGAGCGCACCGGCGGTTTGGAAACTACACAGGTGGATTCCGCTGCTTCGGGCGTTTCGGCTGACTCGCCAACACAGCAAACGCAGCCAACGCAGCCAGCACAGCCTTCTCCAGCGGCCATGCCCGGCGCGACAGTCAACACTGGCAGTGGGGCTGGTAACGACACTGCGAACAACACCGGAGCCGAGAATGCAGGCGCGTCTGCCCCCGATTCCGCGTCGTCGACTGCAGTTGGCAGTGGGGGGTCGGCGACGGAGCCGTCGACAAGCGAAGACGGTGCCAACACGAGTACGCCGAAACCAAGCCCGCGGCCGAATCCTTCGATGATGGCGCCAAGGAGGAAGCTGCGTAGTCGATACGTGCCCCTGCCGAACGAGGTGTGGGCATCCGCGGGTTTTCAGACGCCGTTCGATGTGGGACAGCAGTACGCGAACTGGTGGTACGAGAATATTGCGAACGAGCAGGCGCGCGATAGTGCCCACTTGCTCTCTGGTGGTGGGCTGCCACCGGACATTGATCGTCCGCTGCTGCAGTTTGCGTGCGAAACCCTGCACGAATACACGCTGACGGAGACGCAGCGCGTCAATCTGCGCGATGGTTTCCACGCCGGTATCCGCGGAGTGCTGCTCGCGCGGAAGAACGGCGAATTGGAGTAATAGCGCGCCTCACGGATTCGGCAGTTTCGGTGGCTTCAGCACTGCTGGCGCTACTGTCGCTGCTGGCGCTGCTGGTGCGAGAAAGTGTCGGGGTTTATGTCAGTTTAGGGTGGTTTTTCCCGCTCAAACTGACATAAACCCCGACACTTTCTTGTTGACGATTGTTGGCAACTGGTGAACGCTACTTCGCTTCGTCTGCGTCCGTTGTGGTGTCCTCAACGGCCTCAACGGACTCGGCGGACTCGGCGGACTCGGCGGCCTCCAGCTCGCCGGCGTTATCCTTCGCGGCAGAACCGGATTCGAGAGCAGCGCTTTCATTATTCATCTGGGCACGAATTTCGGCCAGACGCATGTCGGCAGCGGCATCGCGAGTCGAAGTCTCGATCTCAGCCATGCGACCTGCTTGTGAGGATTCC
Source organism: Corynebacterium sp. HMSC073B01 (assembly GCF_001838255.1). Taxonomy (NCBI): domain Bacteria; kingdom Bacillati; phylum Actinomycetota; class Actinomycetes; order Mycobacteriales; family Corynebacteriaceae; genus Corynebacterium; species Corynebacterium sp. HMSC073B01. The sequence goes on from NZ_KV836134.1 coordinate 3,613, forward strand.
GCGAGCTCCTGAGCGCCCAACGCATTGGCGTAGCGGCCTTCAATCTTCTCACGGACCGAATCCAAAGTCGGCACATTCGGATCCTCGGAAATACCCTGCATGCTCTGGAGAGTCTTCGACGCGGTCTCTTGCATCTTGGCCTGATCCGCCTGCGACTCCAGCTTGCGGATATCCTGCTTAATCTGCTCGTAGCGAGCCTGCGACTGCTGCGCCTGACGCTGTGCCTCCTCAGCAGCAGATACGGCCTGCTGGTGGAGCTGCGTAGTATTTTCCAGCTCCTTTTCAACATTCACCAGCTGGGTGGCAAACACCTCAGCAGTGCTTTCCATCTTCTGTGCAGTGGCCTCATCGCCCTTGGCACGAGCCTGATCCGCGTTGGCGAGTGCCTGGCGGGTGTTCTCGGTAATCTTGTCACGCTCAGAGGTCAACCGCCCCAGCTGCATTTCCAGCTGATTGCGGTTGCCGATGATAGCCGCAGCCTGACGCTGAATCTCCTGATGGCGCTGACGCTCGGCCTCAGCTGCCTGTGCAATCTGAACCTTCGGATCCGCATTGTCCTCGATTTTCTTATCAAACGAAGACATCATGTACTTCCAGCCCTTGGCAAATGGATTAGCCATGCAAATCCAACCTTCCTCAACATATGCGGAATAACTAATCGGAACCGAGAAGATTCCATCTCTTAAAAAATTGTACGTGAGCTAGCTCGCTCTCTCTCGGCAAACGGAAAGAGCTGGTTACCGACAAGCAAGACTCCCCCAGAGTTGTAAACTCTCTAAACATGGTTCATTGCCCTCAACGCGCGTACCGCGGACTTGCCGCGAGTCTCGCCGCGGTAATTACTCTGTCAGCAACTGCGCCGCTGGCTAACGCGACAGTCACCGCAACTGCTGACTCCACCAATACCGGCGCATTTTCGCAGGTAGTCGTCGCAGCTCCATCCTCAACGGAGCCGACTAAGCCCTCCGACGCAAAAACCAAGAAGACCACCGAAAAACCAGCAGGAAAGGCTCCCGAGAAGCACACAGGGAAAACCGCGGAGAAGTGGGCGGAACAGTCGGCAGAGAAGTCGGCAGAGAAAACCTCTTCAACGACATCGGAAACGTCCTCAACGGAGCCGTCGGAAAGCACTGCGAAAAGTGAGCCGAAGGCGTTTCCCCCACTTGTGCCAGGGGCGAATACCCAGTGGGGCCTTGGCGTCCAAACTCGTCTCGACCAGGTGACCGAGAAGTTTGATGCTAAGGGCGGCATGCTCGGCATGGGCATCCTGGATCGCCAGACCGGTGAGTTCATCTGCAACGCACACTGTGATGATGTTTTTCGCCTCGCCAGCCTGATGAAGGTATTCATCGCCGATGTCGTGGCCTACTCCAACTACACACAGCCGAAGAAGGGCGAGATCGTCGCTGGCCAGGGCGATATGCCGGTTGAGGGCAACCCTGATGCCATGCTGCGCGACGACATGATTCGATACTCCAACAATGAAGCAACTGACGAGCTGTGGGATTCCTACGGCGGTGTACGCATCGTTGACAATGTCCGGCAGCGCTACGGCCTGTCGGATAAGACCGTCGGCTCGCCTATGTGGGGAGCCACCACTAGTACGCCAGCCGACATGGTCGCCTACTTTGACCGCATGCTGAGCGAAGAAGGCGGACTGAGCGACACGGAGACCAAATACATGCGTCAGCTGATGTACTCACTGCCGCGTTACTCCTACGGCGATGCAGACCAGAACTTCGGTCTGCGTGCAGCGCTACCGAAGGAAACGATTGCCAACAAATCCGGTTGGTACGAAGAGCAGCACACCACTGCCGGGTTCCTTGGCGACGATGACCGTTACGCTATCGCGGTTCTGGGCAAAAACCTGACCGCCAACGACCTCACCGAAGCTGTCAAGCACGTGTTCCCGAGCGGGCAGGTTCTGCCAACAGGTGAGAAGGAGACAAAGCATGCCCGCACCAGCGCACCACTGTCGATTGAGGAAAACTCAAACAAAGTCGCTCCAGCCCTGTGGGCACTAGTAGCGGCACTCGCTGGCTTTGGTATTGGCTGGCTCATTCGTGGCCAGCGCGCGGACTAGATACAAAAAGTCCCCGCGGGCTTGAGGCGCGGGGGCTCATGCGGCAGTGCTCTAAGTTGGAAAACGCACAGTATGCGGACTAAACCGCAGAATTTACTCGGTAGCGCTATCCTGTGCGGCCTGCTCGGCAATCTGCGCACGGACATCATCCATGTTCAGCTCCGAAGCCTGGCCAACCAGGTCGCTCAGAGCGGTCTCAGGCAGCACACCAGAGTGCTGGAACAGCAGGATTCCCTCGCGGAAAACAAACAGCGTCGGAATCGACTGAATGCCCAGGGCGGCCGAAACCTCCTGGTTGGCATCGGTGTCCAGCTTTGCGAACACTACCTCTGGGTGCTTCTCCGAAGCCTTCTCATAAATCGGGGCGAACTGGCGGCACGGACCGCACCAGGATGCCCAGGCATCAACGAGCACAATGTCGTTGTTCTGAATAGTCTCAGCGAAAGTCTCGTTCGTAATATCAACAGTTGCCATGGGTCTAACTCCTCTTACTCTTTAACGTCGTGTTCTAACTTCACGTTCTTTACGTAGGTTTTTACCCGTTAGTTCCCCACAACGCACGCGGGAGTCGATTCATTCCCGCCGGGTTCGCGGGGACGTCGTAAAGCGGCGCGTGCTAGTGGTTGATGCGGACAGTGTTGGCCTGTTTACCCAGGCCATCGATGGTGATGATCATTTCCTGACCATCCTGAAGGTAGGTCTGCGGGCTCATGCCGTGACCAACACCCGCCGGCGTTCCCGTGGAGATGACATCGCCCGGGTTCAGCTGCACGAACTGTGAGATGTAGGCGATTAACTTCGCCGGGGAGAAAACAAGGTCCGCAATCGGGGCATCCTGGCGCAGCTCTCCGTCGACATATGTGCGCACCCGTGCGGAGTCCGCATCGAAAGCATCTGCTGTGAGCATCCACGGGCCGAAAGCACTGGCGCGCTGCAACGTCTTCCCCTGTAGCCACTGCGCGGTGGCGTACTGGAAATCGCGCTGGGTGAAGTCATTCATAATCGCGTACCCAGCGATAGCGTCCTGTGCCTGCTCCTCCGACACCCGCAAGCAGGTCTCGCCGACGATAACCGCGAGCTCGCCTTCATAATCGAGCTTTTCCGCGCAGGCCTCCGGCACTCGGATATCATCCTTCGCACCGGCAACGGCATCGGCAAACTTCGCGAATAGCGTCGGCACCTCGGGACGCTCGTGTCCCATCTCATCGATGTGGGCGGCATAGTTCAGGCCGACGCAAACAATCTTGCCCGGCCGCGTGATCAGCGGCGCGAACGCCCACGTGCTCTCCGCCATGACGTTGTCAGGGTTGTTCCCCGCCTCCGCCAAGAGTTCTTCCGCTTCACGACGCCACGTTGGCCGCGCTAACACATCTCCGAGACAGTGGTCATCAAAAAGGACCGCTACGCCGTCGCCGAGAACAGCGGCGCGGGTTGCACCCTGGTATCGCAACGTTGCTAGACGCATGGCTTTCTCATTTCTTCATGGCTATTCTCTGTGTCACTTCTGCCGCCTGATCGGCTCTCGGTTCCACGCTACCGCCTTGTTGAGCTGAATTAGGAAGCAGGTTCGCTCTTTGGCTGACGCAGAGCCTCGCCTTCAGGCTGGGAGGGAAGATTCTGGCTGTGCTGAAGAGCACGCTGTCCCGGCGTAGTCATGCGAACTACCCAAGCAGGACGGACGAAGAGCCATCCGGCACCGATGGCAAGCAGCAACCTGTGCAGACCGAGACACAGCATCGCCGCGATGATGGCCACCAGCGGCGTCATGATGACCAAGTGTGGGTCCTTCGGCAGGATGAGGTCGCAAATAATCATGACCACAACCAACATTGGAATGTGCATGAGGAAGATAGGCAGCGTTCGGCCGCCAACCTTTTCAAAGGGCACAACTAGGCGAGTGTTCTGCAGCATCGCCATAACATTGATTGCAGCCAGTGCGCCAGTGGTGGACAGGTACACGCGGGTGAAGCCGACGTTGCCTTCGTTAAAGCTCGCGTAGGTCGCCTGCACCCAGATTGCCACCGACAGGAACGCCGTCAGCGTCACTAGCAGTGAGAGGCCGCTGCGACGCTGTGCCATCCGGAAGATCCAGGGCGCACCGTACATGCCCAGCACATAGAAGAACAGCATCTTGCTGACAAAGTCCCACGACCAGCTGGATGAGGCAAAAGGCGCCCATGCACTAATGAGGCCTGAAACGATGAGCTGAATCACCGGATGTACCCAGCGGAATGCTCGTGTGAGAATTGCAAATAGCGCCAGCGCCCACAGGAACCACAGGTAAGAAGTTGGCTCGATGCCCGCGTGAAGCGTGTTGTAAATTCGCGGCCCCCACGCACTGTGGTCCGTAATCGGCGGCGGAGACACGATGCCATCGGCATCCACGTGCGTATATGGCATGAGGAAAAGCACGAAGTCACGCAGTGGAACCCAAATCACGTAGAGATAGACCATCACCCAGATTCGGCGATTGGCCAACTTATGCCACGACTCCTTGAGTGCCTTGCCGGCGAACAGACCAGATAGCAGGAAAAACAGCGGCATACGGATTGGTCCGAGGAAGAAGTTAATCCCCGCCCACTGCGCCGTGTAGTAACCGTGCGCTTGCAGCTCTGTGATGGCATGGCCAAGCACAACTAATAGAATGCACAGCCCCTTGGCCGCATCTACCCAGCCGACGCGCTGTTTCGGCGCACTCTTATGCCTTTTAGCTTTGGTCTCCGCTGCCACGGGAGCGGCAGTTGGTGACATAGTGCTTCCCCGCTTCCCGACGACTCCGCGTAACCCTCAAAACCTTCAAAACCGTCAACGCACGAAAACTCGCCCCATTGACTGTCACTCACCTTACCTAGCCACCCGGATTGCACTAATTCTGGGTGGCTAGGCGAGGCCCTAGAGAGAACCGCTGGGCTCCTCCGCCAGGTTGGCGAACCTGGAGTAGTGCAGCTGGTGGGCCACAGCAATGCTTCCGGTCGGTCCACCACGGTGCTTTGCGACGATAATATCCGCCTCACCAGCACGTTCATGGTCAGCCTCCTGCGAGTCCGGCCGGTAAATCAGCATGACGATATCGGCATCCTGCTCCAGTGAGCCCGACTCACGCAGGTCCGAGACCTGTGGCTTCTTATCTGTGCGAGCTTCCGGACCACGGTTCAGCTGCGAAATTGCAATCAGCGGTACCTCGAGTTCCTTCGCCAACAACTTGAGCTGACGGGAGAACTCCGAGACCTCTTGCTGCCTGGACTCGACTTTTTTACCCGAGCTCATCAGCTGCAGGTAGTCGACCACAATCATCTTCAGATCGTGCTTCTGCTTCAGCTGACGTGCCTTCGCGCGAATCTCCATCATGGTCAGGTTCGGCGAGTCATCAATAAACAGCGGAGCATCGCGAATCTTGTCGCCGACCTCGACCAACTTGGTCCAGTCCCGCTCATCCAGGTCACCGGAGCGCAAAGATGCCATGTTGATCTTCGCCTCTGCGGACATGATGCGCATCATGATTTCATTGCGCGACATCTCCAACGAGAAAATTGCGCTGGTCATGCCGTTGCGAATCGAGGCCGAACGCATGAAGTCCATCGCCAGCGTGGACTTACCCACACCCGGTCGAGCCGCAATAATCACCATCTGACCTGGGTGAAGACCGTTTGTCAGCTTGTCCAGGTTGGTGATCCCCGTCGGCACACCCTGCGCCAGACCGCCGTTTTGGGTAATAAGATCCAGTTCCTCCAGCGTGTCATCCAGGACATCGGCGATGGGAACGTAGTCATTCTTCGTGTTCTCACGTCCAACACTGAAGATGAGCTGCTGCGCCTCATCCACCAGCTGCTCCGGCTCCGTGTCCTCCGCGCCCGCATAGCCGATCTGGGCGATCTTCGTGCCGGCCTCTACCAGGCGACGAATTGTCGCCTTCTCCGCAACAATTCGGGCATAGAACTGCGCATTCGCCGCCGTTGGCACCAGGGAGGCCAAGGTGTGCAGGTACAGCGGACCACCGATGCGCTCCAGGTCTCCAGTTCGATCCAGACGACCTGCCAGCAAAATGGGGTCAATTTCCGAGGACTCACCGTAGAGGTGCAAAATCGCCGAGTAAATCGTCTGGTGCGCCGGGCGGTAGAAATCCTCCGGTGTCAGCTGCTCATACACATCCGCAACGACCTCGGAGTTCAGCAACATTGCACCGAGCACACTCTGCTCTGCCTCGATATTGTGCGGCGGCGTGCGCTCAAAAGTCGCGCCCGCGACGGCACTCGCACGAGCGCCACGACCACGGTCTCGCTCCCAGTCCCGCGCCCCAGATCCGCTTGCCGACGATCCTTTGCCCGAGCTCTGCGAGAAGGAATACTCCTCCGGTGGCGCATCCTCTACCGGCGGTTCCGGAGGCAGCGGAACGTCATCGAAAGAATCATCGTGGGAATTTACCGAGTAGGACGACGCCTCGTCCCCTGCTCCTGAATGACCACCATCACCTACAGGCTGACTCATCGTGAGCAGCTCCTCCCCTTCTGGACCACTTAGGTGCCTTTTCAACCCTGTTACTGACTGACCGTCACAGTCAATATGTCTGTTCCGACCGCCAGCACTGGACACCAGACTACCTACCGCAGTTATACCTGTTCGAGCGGATTGACGGACCTGTAAAAGTACCCTTGAAGGCCCCAGAAAACAATCTTCCACGGGGTTTATCCCCGAAGTTATCCACAGCTCCTGTGGATAGGCCTGGGGAGAACATGTGCACAATCAAGAAAAGTCCAGGTGAACGGTCCGTAACCCTAAACCGCCGCTTGAATGTTAACGGGGGTAGCAGAGTTTCAACCCGAAAATATTCTATCCACGCAGGTCAGTACATATTTGCCTTAATCCTGCACAAATGTAATCCTCTGTTGCCCCTTTAGCATCGATGCTGCTCATGCGGAGATTATTAACGATGAATTAATAAAAATCTCGCACTCTCCAGAAAAGTTATCCACGGCAGTCAGACAAGTTACCCACAGGTTTATCCACAGCAATCATCGTTAGCCTGTGGACAAGTTGTAGATGCTCTTTCCAGCACCTGCGTAAAAGGCTTTAAGCCAGCCTTAAACCACGAAAAGCCCCGACCTTTCACTACGAAAGATCAGAGCTTCACGTGTGCTGTTGTCATTGGGCCTCAGAGCCCGCGCACATCCTTAGGCGCGGCGCTCGTCGGCCGCCGTCAAAGTAAAAACTTTAAACCGCGAACTTACGCGGCGACGACCTGTACGGAAACATGCGCGGTAATCTGCGGGTGCAGCGCGATGTCAACGGTGTGCTTACCAAGGGACTTGATCTGGCTCGGAGCAAGCACGACTGCGCGCTTGTCGATAGCCTGACCGGAAGCCTTACGAACTGCATCGGCGATGTCACCCTTGGTGACGGAACCGAACAGCTTGCCATTTTCCGAAGCCTTCACAGCAACGGAGACGTTGTCGAGCGAATCAATCTTCTGCTTGACTTCACGTGCATGGTCGAGGTCGCGGATAGCGCGAGCCTCCTGGGCACGACGAATGCCCTCGATCTGCTTTTCTGCGCCGCGGGTGGCAACAATTGCCAGTCCGCGAGGAAGCAGGTAGTTACGTCCGTAGCCGGCCTTGACCTCAACGATGTCGCCTGCGACACCGAGCTTGTCAACGTCGGCGGTGAGGATCAGCTTCATGATCCCTGCCTTTCGCTGGATATGTCTTTAAAAGACTATGAGAATTGTGGATGCTAAATCTGCTGCAAACTAGTCACGTAGTGCCGTGGCTGGAAGGAGCTTAGAACGGAGGCTCATCGCCGCCGAAGCCACCACCGGCCGGAGGAGCTGAGTTCCACGGATCTTCCGCAGGAGCTCCGCCACCAAAACCGCGATCGCTCTGTCCACCCTGGTTGCCCTGGTTTCCACCAAAGCCACCGCCGAAACCACCACCGGCATTTCCACCCTGGCCGCGGTTACCGCCGCCAAAGTTTCCACCGCCGTTGCGTGGAGTGCGCGTGACCTGAGCTCGAGCGAACTTCAGGGACGGACCCACCTCATCGACCTCAACCTCAAAGACGGTACGACGCTCGCCCTCGCGGGTCTCGTAGCTGCGCTGGCGCAGACGACCCTGGACGATGACACGCATGCCTTTGGAGAGACTTTCGACAGCGTTCTCCGCTGCCTCACGCCACAGGCTGCAGGTGAGGAACATGCCCTCGCCGTCAACCCACTGGCCATCTCGGTACACCCGCGGAGTCGACGCGACGCGGAAATTCGCCACGGCAGTGCCGTTCTGGGTGTACTTAAGCTCCGGGTCAGCAACCAAGTTGCCAACCACTGTGATTTGTACGTCTCCCTGAGCCATGCTTCTTCTCCTCGGTTGTATTCTGTCGAGCTGATGATGGGGCTTTCGCCCGCTATCCTACGGCTTTCGCACTACCGGTGTGCCCCATTCGAGCACTCTGGATACGCAAATATGACGCAGATTAACGATCAACCCGCAGCACCTTGGTGCGCAGGATGCTGTCGTTCAGATTCAGACGACGGTCGAGTTCCAGCACGGATGCGGACTCGCAGGTGAGGTCGACGACAACGTAGATGCCGTCTTCCTTCTTCTCGATCGGGTAGGCGAGGTGGCGCTTACCCCAGATGTCCACCTTCTCCACCTTGCCGTTCTCCTTGCGGACAACGTCGAGGTACTTCTCCAGGGACGGGCCTACGGTGCGCTCATCCTGAGACGGATCGATAATAATCATTACTTCGTAGTGACGCACGGACCTCATCACCTCCTATGGTCTAGTTCTTGTATTTCGGCTACACAGCGTGGTGCGCTGGCACTATCTTTCATGCCAACCGCTATGCAGCAGGAGGATCGTTGCGTCAAGCAACCCTGCCAGGGTACCGCAGGCAGAGGTATATGTCCTAATCGCAGGCGCCGTCGGCAAGCAGTACTGGCAAGCGGCGTCGGAGCACCGAATAGAAAGAGACGCACACAGAGCTACTGCGTGCGTCTCTTTGAATTGTGAAGTTGTCGCGTGCTTTGTGGGCGGTTAGCGCTCTAGCAGCTGGCTACCTGACCTGCGTCCTACATTGATGTCGAGGAAGCATGTGCCAACGCAATAATCACCGGAATGACTGTCGCGAATAGGAAGGCTGCCAGGCACAGAGCCCAAATGATTGCCGGTTTCCACTTCTGCATGAAGCCCCAAAAGGCCGTGCCGAACATCAGGAAGCCGATCGCGACGCAGACAATGGTGAAAATCACCCACGTATCCACTTACTGTCCACCTCCAGGGTTACCGGGGTCTCCGCCGCCTTCATTGCCACCGCCGAAACCACCGCCTCCCGGAATCGGGATGGGCAGTAGGTCAGCGATTCCGCCGCCACCGCCGCCGCCATCGCCACCCGGAACCGGAAGCGGTGCAGGCTGCTCCTCGGAGGACTCAGAGGTCGACTCCTCGGCAGACTCCTCTTCGGTAGTCTCCGGGGCAGATTCCTGGTCATAGCCAGAGTCAGAGGTCGACGGCGCCTGGTACTGCGGCGCACCTGCGACACCACCGATTGGTTCCGGCTTCGTGAAGTACTCAAAGTCCTCGTTAGCCAGTGCGTTATCCATGGTGTACTTCCACAAATCGCCCGGGGTTTGGGCACCGTACATGATGCCACCGTAGGAGTTGTAGAGCGCCGAACCATCGACATTGCCAACCCATACTGCGGTCGACAGCTGCGGCGTCGAACCAATCATCCACGCATCCTTGTTCTGGCCGGTGTCACCCAACTGCGTAGTACCGGTCTTGGCAGCCGACGGGCGACCACCACTCAAGGGCTTGTTGCTGTAGCCAGCAACAGGCTCCATAGCTGATATCACATTGGTGGCCACTGCCTTGGAAACTCGACGGTCGCCCTTGTCGGCATTGGACTCGTAAACAATCTCGCCCTTGGAGTTTTCGACCTTGTCGACGAAGTGAGTCTGCTGATAGACACCATCGTTGGTCAGCGTAGCCAGACCAACAGCCATATCCAGCGGACGTGAGAGGTACTGCCCCAAGGTAATACCGTCCTGCGAGTGACCGTTGTCATCCATCAGAGTCTTTTCAATACCTGGGATGGACTCAGCCACGCCCAGACGATGAGCCATTTTGGCGGTGTCATCCGGGCCATTCTTCAGGTCGCGCTGCAGGCGAATAAACGGGGTGTTCAGCGACTGCTTCAGGGACTCGTAAATCGGGAGGACGCCACCGCCGGCACCACCGGCGTTGTACAGAGTGGCGTTACCGGACTGGACAGGTGCCGAAGAGTACTGCGCGGTCAGAGGAATGCCCTGATCGAGCGCTGCTGCCAGCGCAAAAATCTTGAAAGTAGAACCGGTCTGCAGACCGCTGTTCGCGTAGTCCCAACCAGTCGGATCGTCGCCACCGTAGTAGGCGCGGACAGCACCGGTCTTTGGCTCCACCGAAACGATGGCAGCACGCAAACCCGTTGACTGATCGACGTAGTTTTCCATCGCATCCAGGGCAGCCTGCTGCACCGTCGGGTCAATGGTCGTCGTAATGCGTAGACCGCCAGTGTTGACCTCCTGCTCGGAGATACCTTCGCGCTCCAACTCAGCCAGCACCTGATTCTTAATCATGGCAGCCGGGCCGGGCTCCGGAGCCTGCTTCGGCGCCAACGCCGGATCGATGGTCTCCGGGTACTGCATTCCCGCGCGGTTCTGCGGCGAGACGATGTTCATCTCCACCAGACCATCGAGGACGTAGTTCCAACGCTGCTCCGCCTCTGGACGGTTTGTCCACGGATCCAGTGCGGATGGACGCTGAATCGAGGCTGCCAGCACAGCACCCTCTTCGGCATTCAGCTCACCGACTTCCTTACCGAAGTAGGCCTTCGACGCTGCCGCGATACCGTATGCGTTACGACCGAAGTAAATCGTGTTGAGGTAGGCCTCAAGGATTTCGTCCTTAGTCCACTCCCGCGCCATCTTCGCCGACATGACCAGTTCCTTGGCCTTACGGGTCAGCGTGCGCTCATTGCCCACCACAGCATTCTTGACGTACTGCTGCGTAATGGTCGAGCCGCCACCGGCACTGGAATTACCAGTCACGACTCCCAGAGCCGCACGGGCATAACCAGTCAAGGAGAAACCCGGGTTGGTATAGAAATCACGATCCTCAGCTGCCAGCACTGCATTGCGTACAGCATCCGGCACCTTGTCGATAGTGATGTTGCTTCGGTTACCGCCCTCGGGGACGATGCGCGTGATTTCCTTTTCACCAGTACGGTCATAAATCACCGCAATCTGGCTATTTGCCAACTCTTCTGGCTCCGGCACGTCCGTTGTTGCATAAGCGACACCGAACACAACTAGCGGCAACAGCACGACCAGCGCCACGGCTAGACCGAGCCACGCTAAAATTCGCCGCTTATTATCAGTCGGCTGTTCTTCTTGCGCCATCGAGCTTTCCTCTTCATGGTCATCTGGTTCATGGTCATCTGGGGCGTACTGCCCCTTCGCCGGGTTCGGCTCGCTTGCCGACGTCATCTCTGAATCAGTAGCCAGACCCTCGTCACTGCCACCGACCGAAACAGCATCAATGCTGTCGCTGGAATCGTCGTCAAGCGATGCGTCATCGGAGCGTGCGTGCGTATTGAAGGAATCAGCATCCGGCTGATCCCACCACTCGCCTGATGAATTAGAACCCTGGCCCTCGTGAGGGCTGTTAGGACCGCCTGGGCTATCGGGTCGATCATTGCTCACGGGTGCTCTCCCTAGTTTTCTGACTCTTCTCGAGCTGCCTGAAGTGTCCGGGTCAGGAAACTCCACTTGCAGTCGGGGCACACCTCAACTTCTTTGACGGTGCACGAACCATATTCATTAACTATTGCGGATAATTCGTTTTCAGTACAAGCAGAGCCGGAACGACGGCCCAAGTTTTCTCCGAACACCCAGAATACGAGTCGGAGGTCGAATTTGCGACATACTGGGCACTCTTCCTGGGACTTTCTGCCGTGAAAACGCGCGGCAGCGACCAGCCGAGCATCGGCATCACAGAGTGATTTCCGTGAAATCTCCCCTACACGCCACTGCTCCAATAACTGCTTCTTGAGCAAGGAGTGATCAATCTCGCCCTGCCATGTCATCACGAAGACAGATTAGCAGGCTCGTGCGGGCTGATTTCACCCCCGCTTTATCGGTAAACACATGCCCCCTCGCGGTTCGGGCATCGGCAAAAAACGCATAAAGGTATAACGTCACGCTCGTTACCTCAATGCGCGCACCCACTCACGGCCGCACCGCTGGCACAAGGCCCTGGTGCGGGGTCCTGATGCTAGGTCCTGATGCGAGTTCCCGGTGTGAGTTCCCGGCGCGAGGTCAAAGCCTCCGAGCACATAGTTTCAAGGAGAATTACCAAATGAGTTCAATTCGCGTCGCTATCGTCGGCGTCGGCAACTGCGCCTCTTCCCTGGTGCAGGGTGTCGAGTTCTACCGCGATGCAAAGCCCGATGAGACCATTCCTGGCCTCATGCACGTCGTCTTCGGCGACTACCACGTCTCCGATGTCGAGTTCGTCGCAGCTTTCGACGTTGACGACAAGAAGGTCGGCAAGGACCTCTCCGAGGCCATTGTTTCCTCCGAAAACTGCACCATCAAGATTGCCGATGTCCCGACTCTCGGCGTTGAGGTTCAGCGCGGCCCGACCCTGGACGGCGTTGGCAAGTACTACGCGGACACCATCGACGAATCCCCGGCTGAACCGGTCGACGTAGTTCAGGCGCTGAAGGACGCCAAGGTCGATGTCCTGGTCTCCTACCTGCCGGTCGGTTCCGAGCAGGCCGACAAGTTCTACGCACAGTGTGCCATTGACGCTGGTGTGGCCTTCGTCAACGCCCTGCCGGTCTTCATCGCATCCGACCCGGAGTGGGCCAAGAAGTTCGAAGACGCGGGCGTTCCGATTGTCGGCGACGATATCAAGAGCCAGGTCGGCGCAACCATCACTCACCGCGTCATGGCCAAGCTATTTGAGGACCGTGGTGTTCGCCTCGAGCGCACCCTGCAGCTCAACGTCGGCGGCAACATGGACTTCAAGAACATGCTCGAGCGCGACCGTCTCGAGTCCAAGAAGATCTCCAAGACCCAGGCTGTCACCTCCAATCTCACCGGTCCACTGGCCGGCAAGATTGATGACCGCAACGTCCACATCGGCCCGTCGGACTGGGTGGACTGGCTGGATGACCGCAAGTGGGCCTACGTCCGACTCGAGGGCAAGGCCTTCGGCGAGGTGCCGCTGAACCTTGAGTACAAGCTCGAGGTCTGGGACTCCCCGAACTCCGCCGGCATCATCATCGATGCTGTTCGCGCAGCTAAGATCGCCAAGGATCGCGGCATCGGCGGCCCGGTTTACGCCGCTTCTTCCTACCTGATGAAGTCCCCGCCGAAGCAGCTTGCCGACGATGTTGCGCGAGCACAGCTCGAAGCATTTATTAAGGGCGAAGACTAAAAGGTACAAGCACTCAAAAGTACAAGCGAGCAGCTCCGAGAGCATGTTCCTTGAAAAGCGCCAGCCGGTTACCCATGCAGTAGCCGCTGGCGCTTTTGTGCTCCTCTATCCCCTGTCCTCCCCGCTTCCTTCCACGCCCTTCTCGCCCTACTCGCTGCTGCGCCCACCTCGTCCCTGCCATGGATGCGTGCGCTGCAGCCGTCGTAAAGCTGACAGCAATACATCCGAGAGGATTGATTCGCGAGATATATCACAAGTCGAAAGTATTCGCGAGAGTAGCCGCATGGCTACCTCCAACCCAAAGTTCTAAGTACAGAAGAAGTGACACTTTAGGGGGTTTCTGCCAGCACCGAAAAAACCTTATACGCAGATAGGTTTAATGCTTTGTACTGGGGCTTTAGATGATTGGTGGAAGATTCCTGGTGATTTCATTGCCGAAATCACCAGTTGTAGAAAAATAAATAGCACCCCAAATAAATTTCGTATTGGCAACTAGCACTGTTCGCATATAACATCGTCGCTATGACATTATCTTCGGGCTCGATTGGCAATCCTGATGCCGTTACTCCTCTGTCGCTCGCTAAGCGCATTCGCCCTCTTCTGACTCGCGCTGAGCTGCTCTACAGCCGCCGCTCCTCGGAGTCCCAGCTCAGCCGCGCGCAGCTGTCCATCATGATGACCCTGGAGGCACTGGGTGCCTGCCGTATCAGCCAGTTGGCTGAGGCCGAGGCCATCCGCATGCCCACCGCCTCCAACGCCGTGCACCACTTGGAGGTCGCCGGCATGGTGGAGCGCGTCCGCGACAGCAAAGACCGCCGTGGCGTCCGCGTTGAACTGACCGACCGTGGCCGTGAAGAGCTGCACCGCGTTTCTGAAGAGCGCAATCAGCAGATGGCTGAGATGTTCAGCACGCTGACCCAGGAAGAGCTGGAGTTTGGCGCTGGTCTTGAGACGATTCTGTCCAAGATCCTCGAAAACTACCCGGAGCACCCAAAGACAAACCCAAGCGTCTAGTCTCTTTTCCAGCTAGCCCTGCCACCTTTAAGCCCACAGGCAGGATACATAGCTTTTACACTTCCTCGGTGCCGTTTTAAATATGCCCGCCTATCCACGTAGGCTATTACCCAGAAGCACCACTTGGATATTTCTGAGTAATCACAGGAGGATTAGCGATGGCTTCCCGCCCGCTTCGTATCATGATTGCGTGGCGTCCAGGCGAGTACGGCACCGAAACGCTTGCTTACGCCGCTTGGTTAGCTCGCACCACGAAGGTGCAGATTCGCGTTGTCAGCGCACTGTCGCGTGGCTGGCCGCTGACCTCACTGGCTCGGTTGAGCACCAATGACTCCTGGGTTTCCCACGAAACCGAGTCTCTTGAAAAAATCATCAAGGATGAGCTAAAGCTCGCTGGCCTGCGCAAGGGCATGCTTGACGACGATGCCGTACGGATCATCGAATCCTCCAGCGAATCCACAACTATCTGCAACGAAGCCGAAGAATTCGAAGCCGATGTGGTTTTGCTTGGCACCCGCCGAAGCAATACCAAGGACTGGACCGCCAAGAACCGCAGTCGCTTTACTGCGGGATCAACCTCGGATGCGCTGCTGCATTACTCGCCAATCCCGCTGGGATTGGCGATCCCCGGCGCGAAGCTTTCTAAGCACGGTGTGACCCGTGTCAGCATTTGCTACATTGACACCCCACAGTCGCACCACGCATTGAATAAGGCTGCTGACCTGGCATATCGCTGGGAAGTTCCCCTGCGTTTGGTCTCGTTTACGCCGCGTGGTGCGACCATGTACCCGACGGAGAACGGCTACGGCCCCTCCTCTGACCTGATGATTGAGTGGCGCGAGCAGGCTATGGGGCTGCTCGACCGCGGTATGGACCGCGCGCATACCCGTTACCCAGACCTTTCCATTGATGCGGAAGTAGCCTCCGGCAACGGTTGGGAAGAGGCCATTCAGTCCATCAAATGGAAAAAGGGAGACTTGCTCGTTTTGGGTTCGTCTACTCTTGGCCCATTCGGGCGAATTTTCATCGGCTCGTCGACTAACCACATCGTTCGCCACAGCCCGGTGCCAATGCTGATTACTCCGGCCTAGTATGGCAGGCACATCAGACGGCATTTAGAGGCGAGGGGAGCAGATGGTGGATAATTCACCGAAGCGCAGTACACCAGAGCGCAATGAGGATGAAATCTTCGACGAGCTTGAGCGCAAGATGTATTCCGGCAAGCGCGCCTACATCTACACCGCGGGTGTGATTCTTACGACGCTGCTCGCGGGCCTCATTATTGGCATCGCCGGCGCCATTGTCGGTGGCCCCACCTGTGATGCGGGTAAGTCCAGCTTCCTCTGCTCCCGCACTTGGGAGATCCTTTTCCCCGTTGTCCCGGGCGTAATCTCCCTGGTCGGCTGCCTTTTGGGCTTTTGGCAGACCTACGTGGAGTGGAAAAACTTCCGCAACTGGCGCGCGTGGCTCGCTATGTGCTGGGTGCTCATGCCCTTCACTTTGATGTGGATGCTCTCCACATTCGGTGTCCTGATTCTGGGCGTTAAGTAGGGGTAAGAGGCGGCCAGCCTCGGCGCCACCCGTTTGAGGCTTTTGCGAGAAAGTCTCAAGCGAGAAAGTGTCTGGGTTTATGACAAATTTGAGTCGATTTTAGGCCTCAAACTGTCATAAACCCCGACACTTTCTCGTACGCACTAGTCTCCTTGGCTACTTCTTCACAACCAGGTTGACCATCTTGCCCGGAACGACAATGACCTTCACGATATTGCCACCGGCGTTCTCCACAGCTGCGACAACCTTTTCGTCGGCACGCGCGGCGGCCTCGATGTCCTCGCGGGAAGCATCGGTAGCCACGTCAATGCGAGCGCGAACCTTGCCGTTAATCTGAACTGGCAGCTCAACGGTGTCGTCGACCAGCCACTTCTCGTCAACTGCCGGCCACGGACCGTGTGCCAGGGACTCGGTGTGGCCGAGACGGCTCCACAGTTCCTCCGCGATGTGCGGTGCCACCGGACCAAGCATGAGAGCCAGCGGCTCCACGGCGGCGCGCGGGGCACCGGTCGAACCGTAGGTCTTAGTCAGGTAGTTGACGTACTCAATGAGCTTTGCGACGGCCGTGTTGTCACGCAGCTCTGCGTAGTCAGAGGTAACCCCTTCCACGGTGCGGTTGAGTGCCTTGAGGTCGTCGTCGGAAAGCGCTGCGTCCGTGACGGCGAGCTCACCGGAGTCCTCATTGACCACCAGGCGCCAAGCGCGCTGGAGGAAGCGCTGCGAGCCGACCAGATCCTTCGTCGCCCACGGGCGGGAGGTGTCCAGCGGACCCATGGCCATCTCGTAGACGCGCAGGGTGTCGGCGCCGTAGTTGTCGCAGACCTCGTCGGGGGAGACAGCGTTCTTCAGGGACTTGCCCATCTTGCCGTACTCCTGGAAGACCTCCAGGTCAGAGCCGTCTTCGGCGCCGCCCGGGATGAGGAACTTACCATCGCGCTCAACAACCTGATCCGCCGGCTGGTAGACACCACGGGCATCGGTGTAGGCGTAAGCCTGGATGTAGCCCTGGTTGAACAGACGGCGGTACGGCTCCTTGGAGGTCACGTAGCCGAGGTCGAAGAGGACCTTGTGCCAGAAGCGGGAGTAGAGCAGGTGCAGCACTGCGTGCTCGACGCCACCGACGTAGAGGTCGACGCCGCCTGGGTCGTCCTTACCGTGAGTCTCCGGGCGAGGGCCGGTCCAGTAGCGCTCGTTTTCCAGGTCAACGAACTCCTCAGCGTTATTCGGGTCGATGTAGCGCAGCTGGTACCAGGAGGAACCTGCCCAGTTCGGCATGACATTGGTGTCACGGCGGTACTTCTTCTTGCCATCGCCGAGATCGAGCTCGACATTGACCCAGTCAGTGGCCTTGTCCAGTGGAGCCTTTGGCTCGGTGTCAGCATCGTCCGGGTCGAAGGTGACCGGCTTGTAGTCCTCGACCTCTGGCAACTCGACCGGAAGCATGGACTCGGGCAGCGCGTGGGCGTGACCGTCCTCGTCGTAGACGATGGGGAAGGGCTCGCCCCAGTAGCGCTGGCGGGCGAATAGCCAGTCGCGCAGCTTGTACTGGACCTTCTCGTGACCAGCACCTTCCTTCTCCAACCACTCAATGACGGTGGCGATGGCGGTGTCCTTGTCCAGGCCATTGATGTCCAGGCCGGAATCATTGGCGGAGTTCACGCACGTACCGTTACCGACGTACGCCTCCTTTGCAATGTCACCACCTGCAACAACCTCGCGGATTGGCAGACCGAAGGCAGTGGCGAACTCGTAGTCGCGCTCATCGTGGGCCGGGACAGCCATGATGGCACCGGTGCCGTAGCCAATCAAGACATAGTCGGAAATGAACACCGGCACCTGCTCACCGCTCACCGGGTTGGTGGCGTAAGCGCCCAGGAAGACACCGGTCTTTTCCTTGTTCTCCTGGCGTTCCAGGTCGGACTTGGAGGCAATTGCGGCGCGGTAAGCGGCGACGGCCTCGGCTGGGGTTTCCTTGCCGAAGGTCCAGCGCTCATCCACGCCCTCGTAGGAACCGCTGCCGGCTTCGACCAGCTGATCCACCAGCTCGTGCTCAGGAGCAAGCACCATGTAGGAGGCTCCGAAGAGAGTGTCCGGGCGAGTGGTGAAGACCCTGATCTTGGTGGAGACCTTCGGGCCGACCTCGGCTGTGAAGTCGACCTCGGCACCGCGGGAGCGGCCGATCCAGTTGCGCTGCATGGACTTGACCTTGTCCGGCCAGTCCAGCAGCTCCAGGTCGTCGACCAGGCGGTCAGCGTATGCGGTGATGCGCATCATCCACTGGCCCAGCCGCTTGCGGAACACCGGGAAGTTACCGCGCTCCGAACGGCCCTCGGCGGTCACTTCTTCGTTGGACAGCACAGTGCCGAGGCCCGGACACCAGTTGACCATCGAATTCGACTGGTAAACCAGACGGAATTCGTCGACTGCTTCGCGCTGCTCGGTCTCGCTGAGCTCAGCGTAGACGCGACCGTCCTTGGTAGCCATCTCGCCCGACTCCAAGAGTGGAATCAGCTCATCGATGCGGCGGGCCTTCTTCTGATCCTCATCGAACCAGGCGTTGTAAATCTGCAGGAAAATCCACTGCGTCCACTTGTAGTAGTCCTGGTCAGTGGTCGCGAAAACACGGCGGCGGTCATGGCCAAGTCCCAGGCGGCCCAGCTGGCGCTCCATGTTGGCGATATTCGCTTCCGTCGTCACGCGCGGGTGCGTACCGGTCTGGATTGCGAACTGCTCCGCCGGCAGACCGAAGGCGTCGTAGCCCAGGGTGTGCAACACGTTTGCGCCCTGCATGCGGTGGAAGCGCGCGAAGACATCGGTGGCGATGTATCCCAGCGGGTGGCCTACGTGCAGACCGACACCGGACGGGTACGGGAACATGTCCTGGACGAAAAGCTTGTCCTTCGGCGGAGTCGAGCCGTCGGCAGCTGCCAAATCGCCCACCGGGTTGGGGGCGTAGAAGGTGCCGTTATCTTTCCAATACGCCTGCCACTTTCCCTCTAGCTGAGTCGCCAGCTCGGGGGAGTAGCGGTAGTCGGTGGCTTCTGCCGAGGACGAGGGCTTTTCGCTGTTGGTCATGGTCTCACAGTCTAATAGGTGCGTTTGGCACGTGCTCAACCACCTATATAAATTGGAAGCATGATTGTCATCCCTGTAATTACCCTGGTTCTGGCTGTTTGCATAGCCGTTGTCGCTGGTTTGGCATGGTCGGCGAAGCTACCGGGTAATAACTGGATCGGAATTCGTGCGCCTGAGGCTCGAAAGTCCCAGGAAAACTGGGATATTACGCACCGCGTTGCCGGCCCACCGTGGGCTGTGTCCGCTGTCGCTTTCCTCGGCGCCGCCATGCTCGGCTTCCTCGCCATACGCCCGGAGGCCTCTGGTTGGATGTGGCTGTGGTACGCCGTCGCTCTGCTCGCCGGTATCGCCATGCTCGGCATTGGTGCGGCTATCGGCTCGCACACCATCGCGCTTTACGACGCCAAGGTCTCCGCCGAGTCCGGCTCCGGTTGTGGGTGCGGTGACGGTGACAGCGGCTGTGGCTGTGACTCCGCCGCCACTGATGCCGCCGACACTGCGACTGATGATGCCTGCTGCTCCGACAACCCGGCAGCAGACTGCGGTGTCTCCGGTGGCTGCAGCTCCTGTGGTCTGGAAGGACTGTGCACGGACAAGGGCTCATCCGCGAATGCCACTTTCAAGCCTGTGGACAAGGATGCGCTGCGCAAGGCAGCTGAGCAGAAGAAGTAAAAAATTATTGCAGAGAAAAGCTTCTGCAAAACAGTAAGACAACCTCTGGTTGCCCACTAAGCTATTTGTCCATGTGGCAACGAATTGTGAATTGGCGTCCAGATCCCCTCATCGTCGGTATCGTTGCTGCAGCGATACTGGCGATTATTTTTCCTGCAAGCGGCACTACCGCTGAGGTTTTCAGCTGGGCCACAAAGATCGCCATTGGCTTCTTGTTCTTCCTCTATGGCGCGCGCCTGAGCCCGCAGGATGCGTTGGCCGGTGTTAAGCATTGGCGGCTGCACATAACCATTCTGGCTTTCACATTCGTGCTGTTCCCAATCCTCGGCCTGCTGATGAAACCCCTGGATTGGATTCTTTCTCCTGGCCTCTACCTGGGCATTTTGTACATGACGCTGGCACCGTCGACGGTGCAGTCGAGTGTGAACTTCACCTCCATCGCCAAGGGCAATGTCGCCGGCGCAATCGTCAGTGCCTCGGCATCTAACCTGCTGGGCATTGTGGTCACACCGGTGCTGGTGATGCTGTTGATGGCCACCGGCGGCGGCATTCATGTGGATTCGTCGGTGTTCTTGGATATCTCGCTGCAGTTGCTGCTGCCATTCGCAATCGGCCAGCTCACTCGCCGTTGGACCCTGAAGTTTGCCGCCGCGAAGACGACTAAGAACGTTGACCGCCTATCTATCGCAATGGTCGTTTACGCGGCGTTCTCCGAGGGCATGGTGCAGGGCATCTGGTCGAAGGTGCCGGCAGGGGACATTGTCATCCTGTGTGTGCTTTCGGTCGTGCTGGTGGAATTCGTTTTGCGGTTGTCCGGATTCATCGCAAATAAGATGGGCTTCGACCGCAAGGACCGCATTGCGATTCAGTTCTGCGGTTCGAAGAAGTCCCTGGCCACCGGTCTGCCCATGGCTGCCGTTATCTTTGGTGCCGATGCCAGCCTCTACATTTTGCCGCTGATGATTTTCCACCAGATTCAGCTGATGATCTGTGCGGTCTACGCCGCTCGCTGGGGCAAGGAAGCAGAAGCTGAGCCGGAGCCACAACCCGCTTAACGCGGTCTAGCGCATGGACCCGAGGGGCGAATCCGGCTTGGCACATATACTGGGGCGCACAACATATGGTTCGGTTTTAAACGAGCAAACGAAAGTGTGAGATTCAGCATGGCTAACGAGAATCCGGCTCCGTTCTCCCCGGAACAGCGCGCCGCAGAAGAGACCGCAATCAACGAGTTCTGGTCGTGGTGGAACTCTTTTGGCGCCGATGCGCTCGACTCGATGTTTAGTGTCCAGCTCGGTATCGATGGTGCTCCGAATGCCGCCGATGTGGACATTATTGATGTCCAGAAGGAGGTCGGCGGCCGCATCGCCGCTATTAATGACCGGCTCATCTGGGGGTTTGAGGCTGGCGCTCCGTATTCTCGCCACCTTCTGACTGTTAGCGCTGCCGGCGATCCGGAGCTGCGTCCGGTCGCTCGCCGTTGGCTGGAGGCCGCGCCTGACGACGGCGCGGTGTGGTCTTTCACCGACCTCCGTCAGGCGGATCCGGCGATGAAGCTGTCGCTGGGGGATGTCGCGGCCACGTTGGTTGCACAGGGTGCGCTCGAGGCCGATGCTCCGGCCGAGGTCGATCCGGCAGACGCACGCGTGGCTGTTAGCAGTGGTCATGGGGCAGTGGACGTTCGTCTATTCCACCCGCTGTTCCCGGCAATTGCTCAGTTGGAGGACGGTGAGCGCTTGGTAGCTCAGCTCGGTTTCACGCTGCTGCAGCTGGCTCTGGGGGAGGAGGACTTCGGCCTATGGCTGCGCGGCTTTGCCTTCGCTGGCGAGGAGCCGGAAGGTGCTATCCCGCTACCGGAGCTGGGCGGTGTCGTCGAGCAGCTCGCGGAAGAGTGCCCGGAGTGGCTCACCATTGATGCCGAAGCCAACGGCCAGCCACTCGTCGTCGCTACTCGCGCGCCGATTACGCAGCTGGTGAGCCCGACTATGACGCAGCATGTGCTGATTCAGCTCATGCTCGGCAATATTGATGACAAGGGCTTGCCGACGGACGAATCGAAGGAATCCCTCTCCGAGTTCAATACCGCTGCCGCTGAAGCCATCGCTGAGGACAAGGGTATTTTTGTTGCAACTGAGCAATCCGATGGCATGGCTCTGATGCACTTCTTTATTGACCCGGCATCTGATGCGGAGGCGGGTCTGCGAGCTGTTGCGGAGACGTGGACCGAGGGAGAGCACGTCGTCGATACCGCTTACGATCCAGCTTGGCAGCGCGTCGGTCACCTGCGCGTGTAGATTGGTTTTTTGTTATGAACGCTCGTCATCGTCTTACTCCACGGCCTTCCCGCGCGATTCGCATGGGTCTTACCGGTGTCATCGCTGTCACCAGCCTTCCGCTGGCAGCTGGAAACGTCGCTGCGGCTCCGCAGCCAAAACTGACTCCGCAGGGCACTATTGATGCTCCGGGGCGAACCCAGATCAGCTTTACCCACACCCCAAGTGGCACGCACTACGGTACGGCGAACGAAAATGAGGCTCGTCCGGGGCTTTCGATTGTCAAGCTCTACATTGCGGACTACGTCTTCAAACATGGCACAGAGGCGGACAAGGCGAAGGCCACAGAGATGATTCGCTACTCCGATGACAATATCGCCAGTGAGCTCTATGGCCGTTACCCGGATTCCATCAACGCCACTGCGCGTGAGTACGGCCTCAGCAACACCCACGGTGCAGATCACTGGGGAAATTCAACAACGTCCAGCGCGGACACTGTGAAGTTCTTGGAGGCCAAGAAGCGTGAGAACTCTTCTGACCCGGTGCTGGTTGCTATGAGCACCGCGTCACCTGTGGCAGCGGATGGCTACCGTCAGGATTACGGCACCGCCACGCTGCCGGGTGTTATTGGCACAAAGTGGGGTTGGTCCGATGACCGCCAGAGCGTTCACGCCTCGGCATCCATTGGACCTGACTTCAGCGTCGCTGCTAACACCTACGGCACGAAGGAAACTCACACCAGTGATGTTCAGAATGCCTTCGACGGCACGCTGGGCACTCCATCGCTGCCTGGCCTGCCCGACAGCCCGAGCCTGCCGGACATCCCAGGCGTCCCGAACCTGCCCGAGAGCCCGAATCTCGGCGAACTACTGAATCTGCCGGAATCCCCGCAGCTGCCCCAGATTCCGGGACTACCGGACTTCACTGGTCAGGTACCGGCACAGTTCTAGCCACTGCCGCTAGCCACTGGTCCGCTGGCACCGTCCCACACACAGCGCACCTCACGCGACAAGGTTCACGAGGACCATATACAGCGCCGTGCCTACAAAAATCGAAATCACGGTGTTACGCCGCCACCAGTGCAGGCCAATGGTGACCACCAGTGCTACGGGCACGGCCCAGGCAGCGCCGGGGTCGCCACTCTCACCGCTGAGTCCTAGCCGCCCGAAGACGGTGTAGGCAACCAACGCCACCATGACTCCAACCGGCATGGTCGTGCCGAGGAACTCGAACAGGGGAGACCCCTTCAGAGTGCGCACGAACGCAAACGGCAGCGCACGCAGCGCAACTGTCACCGCTCCCATCGCAAAGAGCGCGGCAAGCACATAGCCGGAATCGGGCAACGCAGTCATGCTCGCTCTCCCTCCGTCGTACGCGGCTTGCTTGCCGACGTCATGCGCATCACCCGATCCACCCGCGGCGACCACACGCGCAACAGCAGCAGGCCGAAGTACATCAGCAGTCCGATAACCAGCATCTGGTTCGGGTTAATCAGCCAGCCCACCAGCGTGCAGACGATAGCGGACAGGGGCAGTGACCAATCCTTGGAAGTCTCAAACGCGTCCATGGCCAGCACCGTAAAGAGCGCCACCAGTGCGAACTCGGCACCGCGGATACCCTCGGGCAGTGCTGCGCCGGTTAGAGCCCCGACAATACCGGAGCCCACCCACAATAACTGGCAGAGAATCTGAATTGTCAACAGTCGGCGGCCCGACATCTTTTCGGTCGGATTTGCTGCAGAGACGATGGCATACGACTCGTCGGTAAGCGCGTATGTGGAGTATGCGCGGCCGAGACGAGACTGTATCCGATCGCGTGGGAACGTCAGTCCGTAGAAGACGTGGCGGAAGTTGACCATAAAGGACGTCACGGCACAGCCGAGCAGACCCGTATGCGCCATAACCAGGCCAACAGCGAGGAACTCCATCGACCCCGCGTAGACCACGAAGGAGAAGATGGGTGCCCACCACCAGCTAAAGCCAGTTTGTGCGATGAGCAGGCCGAATGCGAGCCCTAGCGGAATGAGTCCCATGCCCACGGGCAGTGTCTGCCGGATGCCGGCAGCTATGTCGCTGCGGTCGCCAGTTGCTGTGGTTGTGGAGCTACTTCCTTCAGCCCTGTTTCCTTCGGTATTGATGTGCTCACTCATCTAGTTGTCACGTACATCTACGGGATAGGTGCCATACAGTGGCAGCGGCCAGGGCTGACGGCGCATGCAATCACCCCAGATGTCCGCGGCAGCAGGCGCGAGTACATCTGAGGGCAGGGCAGGGGCGACGTACCAGTCACCGCGCTCGAGCTCGTCTTCCAGCTGCCCCGGATCCCAGCCTGCGTAACCGGCGAAGATGCGTGCGCTATCTATGCGGTCGCGTACGCCCTCCGGCTCCGCACCGAGGTTGACCAGCGCAAACCTGTGAGCGATGCGTTCCATCAGCGGGGCACCGGTAATACTGTCGGTCTCCTCTGGGAGGGTGGCACCATTTCGCACCACACCAATGCAGATTGGCTGTGTCTGGTTGACCGGACCCCCGACGTAGAGCACCGGCGGCTTGGCCATCAGCGGCGCCCAAGGCTCGAGCACATTGTGCACCGGCGTCTGCGAACGCTGTGTGAGATCGACACCAAGGGTGCCGTGTTCATCGTGCTCAATGAGGAAAATCACCGAGCGGGAAAACTCCGGCGAGAGCATGCCGGGTGCTGCGAGCAGCAGCATACCGGCAGCCGGGTCGTTGCGCTCGAGGCTGGTAAAAAGCCGGTCGCCGTAGAGATTTTCCGGATTAATCGATGCCATTAGCTCTCACTTTCGCTTTCAGCCTGCTCACCGGACTGCTCGTACCACCATTTCTTCAGCGCCAAGATAGCATCTTCACGCTCCAGCGGACCGGACTCCAATCGCAGCTCTTTCAGGTAATTCCAGGCCTGTCCGACTTCTTTGCCGGGCTTCAGGTCCAGAATTTCCATGATTTCGTTGCCATCCAGGTCGGGGCGGACGCGTGCGAGGTCCTCCTGCTCGGCGAGCTCCTTGATTCGCGCTTCCAGGCTGTCGCAGGCTCGTGCGAGGCGTGCTGCTTTACGACGGTTTCTCGTCGTACAGTCGGCCCGCACGATTTTGTTGAGTCGTTCCAACAGATCTCCGGCGTCGTTGACATAACGTCGCACCGCCGAGTCCGTCCACTTGCCTTCGCCGTAGCCGTGGAAGCGCATGTGCAGGTAGACCAACTGCGAGATTTCGTGGTTAGTCTTCTTCGGGAACTTCAGTTTCCGAAGGCGGCGTCGCACCAGCTTCGCGCCGACAACTTCGTGCTGGTAAAAGGTGACGTTTCCCTGCTCGTTGTAGGCACGGGTAGCGGGTTTGCCGCAGTCGTGCAGCAGTGCCGCCCAGCGCAGTACGAGGTCCGGTTCACCGGGTTCTTCCTGGTCAATAGCTTGCCGCATGACCTGCAGAGAGTGTTGGTAGACATCCTTGTGCTGGCGGTGTTCATCCTGCGTCATGCGCATGTCGGAGATCTCCGGCAGCACGCGGTCGGCCAACCCCGATTCCACCATCAGGTCGATACCTCGGCTTGGGTCCGCACCCAGGATGAGCTTGTTCAGCTCGGTGGAGATGCGCTCGACCGTGATGCGGTCAATTTCGCTGGACATTTCCTTCAGCGCTTTGAGCACACGCGGTGCCACGTCGAACCCGAGCTGGGATGCGAAGCGGCAGGCACGCAGCATCCGCAAGGGGTCGTCGCCAAAGCTGACTTCCGGCGCACCCGGGGTATCCAACACACCCGCGACAAGATCCTCGAAACCTCCGAGCGGGTCGAGGAAGGTGCGGGTGCCGTCACCGTGGAGCTCCACGGCGATGGCGTTACAGCGGAAGTCACGGCGAATTAGATCACCCTCCAGCGTGTCACCGAAAGTGACCTCCGGATTGCGACTGACCTGGTCGTACGTATCCGCACGGAATGTGGTGATCTCCACCTGACGGCCATGCCGTTCCGCGGAGAGTGTGCCGAATTCAATGCCGGTATCCCAGACAATGTCCGCCCAGTCATCGAGAATCGTGCGCGTCACCTCCGGGCGTGCGTCGGTGGTGAAATCGAGATCCACGCCCAGTCGCCCTAAGAGAGCATCGCGCACAGAACCGCCGACAAGGTACAGACGGTGGCCAGCTGCACTAAACGCAGCTGCCAGCGAATCGAGAATCTCCGACTCCTTAGCAATCGCCTGATCCGCCACTGCCAGCATTGCCGTCCTACGCACCTGTGGGTCCGCATCAGCAGCCGCCGGAGTAGCGCCGTGAGGTGTAGTCCCCCCGGGCTGGTCACCATTTGTCGTTGAAGGAGTCGATTGTGTCACGACCGACACAATACCCGCTTATACCTATAAACCCGGTAGTCTAAGTGGAATGAACAACGTGGTACGCAATGACAACTCGGCGGCGAAGAGCCGTCGACGTCGTCGGCGACCGCGCAGAAGGGGTGGCGCTTCCGCGTCCACCAACACCAATAGCGCTACTACCAGCGGAAATTCCGCAAAACGTAGTGGCTCCGGTGCCAATGGCCCCAAATCGGCCAAGCCAAACTCCGGTGGCGCCAAGAAATCTTCCAAATCACCGAAGTCGGCACGACCCTCGAAGCAGTCGAACAACCGCGGTGGCCGTAAGAACGGTCAGGATAGGAACAATCGCCGTCGTCACGCACAGACGAAGCGCACGAACAATCGCCGTGCGCACTCGTCGCGCGCGCAAAATGCAGCGCCGATGCAGACCTCGATTGAGACTTCGGCGGGCGGACTGGTCGTCTCGGGGCTTGCTGAGGCGGTCGGCGATGGCGGCAAAGTCAACCTGTCACGGATTTATGTCGCGCTGATTGGTCGGCACGATCGTCGCGGGCGCCTGCTGTGGTCGATGCCCAAGGGCCATGTCGAGCCCGGCGAAGCTTTCGATTCCACCGCCGAACGTGAGGTGTGGGAAGAAACGGGCATTCGCGGCGAGGTCATCGACGAGCTCGGTGTGATTGACTACTGGTTTGTCTCCGATGGCACGCGGATTCACAAGACCGTGCACCATCACCTTCTGCGCTACGTCGATGGCGATTTGAACGACGAAGATCCCGAGGTCACTCAGGTCATGTGGGTCCCGGTAGACACCCTGGTGGAGCGGTTGGCCTACGCTGACGAACGCAAACTGGCCCGGCGCGCGCACAATCTGCTGCCCGATCTCTCCCGCGCGGAAAAGCGAGCAGGCCGGCAGACGCCGAGGTGATTGCGCATGTTCAGGTTGCAGTTGCCAAGGAATGTTGTTCGTAAAGTCACGGCCGCCACCGCAGCGCTCATACTGTGCTTGCCGACGGCCGTTGCGCCCCCAGCTTTTGCGCAAGATGAGCAGTTGTGGGGCAGTGGTACCAATCGAGTCGGTGAACAGGGACCCCTTCGGCTTTCGATAACCAGCTTCGCTCCGCATGTCGCGGCTCTACATTCGACACTGACCATCAAGGTGCAGGTGCACAACACCTCCAACGCGGATATCAGCAATGTTGCGCTGCGCCCACAGCGGGCCGGCGCACTAGCTTCCTCTGCAGATGCGCGGACGATTCTCGCTGAGCCTGAATCGGTGTTTGATGTGGCTGGTACCTTCAGTGCCCCCATCGAGCTGAAAGCGGGCGAGACGCGTGAGGTTACGCTAAGTGTTCCTATCTCCGCACCGGCCCCAGAAGGACTCGACATCACGGAAGCCGGCACGTTTCCGCTGCTCATCAATGCTAACGGGCAACCGGAAGATGACATCGACCGCCTGCTGGCGGAAACACGCGCACTGCTACCGGTGACGGATTCGCAAGCCGCAGGTGATGAGCCGGAACCGCCTGCCGGTGATGAGAACGACAACGATGAGACCGACAATTCCGATGCGCCCACCCGCCGTGACCCAGTGCCGTTTTCGCTGATTTGGCCCATCAGCCAGCCAGTGCCAGTGGTCGGCGGTGAGACCGGTGACGCACCCTCGTCGCCGAATCTCATCCTCACCGACAATTCTTTGGCCGAGTCTCTCGAACGCGGTGGCCGCCTCGACGGTTTGCTCACCTCGTTGGAAAAAGGCTTTGCCGGCCCCGATGGGGAGAGATTGCGGGAATCGACATGCATCGCCATCGACCCGGAGACCCTCGATGCAATCTCCCGGATGACCCGTGACTACTGGATTGGCACCAGCCGCCCAAGTCCTGTGGAGTCCTCTCCACGACTGCGGGATTCCTGGGGAAACGCGGATGACACCAATCTCACGCATATGCCCGCCAGCGACAATGCCGCCGACTGGCTTAATCGGCTGCACGATCTCACACAGGACACATGCACACTGTCACTGCCGTGGGGCGGCACCGATGCCAGCGCCGTAGCTCGCGTGGCGGATCAAGAGCTTTCCATGGAGGCACTCGCCGCTGGTCGGCAGACCATCGCCAAGCATTTGGACGTTCAGACACTGCCGGGTATCTATTTGCCCGCCGAGGGATACGTAACGTCGGAAAGCGCCCCGCTGTACTCGGCGGCGACAGCTCTGAACGGAACCACCCCGGAGCGCGCATTCGAAGACCGCGTAGATACCGGCGAGACGCTGCCTCCCTCGCCCACTCCACGCGAAGCCGCGCACGACACCACCGTATTAGTCGCGGACAACACCACTATCACCGCCGATGGTCAGACACTACGGCCTGGCCACAGTGGCGTGCTTGCCGACGGTAGCCGCGCCTTCGCCCTCTCTGGGGCACTGACAGCCTCTCTGGCTGTAACAGGACGGTCTCCCCAGACTGTGGCGTATTCGAATCTGCTCGGACGCTACGATTTCCGAATCGACTCCGAGGCTGCACGGATGCAGACAGCGATTGGCACTCTGTTCCAATCACTGACTGATTCGGATGCCCCTCGCGCGGCTGTGGTGGCAGCACCACCGTCCGGTTGGGATCCACGCGCTAGCGACGCTGAAGATTTCATGGCCGCGGTTCGGAAAGCCGTGGACGATAACCTGGCTGAGCTGACTCCGCTGATGGACTCCATCACCGCCGCAGCTCGTGACCTGGATGCGGGCTCGGTTACCCCAGTTGCCGAGTTCGCCGATCCCGCGCCGGTGGGTGAAGCGCTCGTGGAGAAGGCTCGGATAGCCTCCCGCGAAATCACGGACCTGACCACAATCATGTCCAACGATCCCAACGTCGCGCTGACGCGGTATGAATTCACCCGCCCCCTGCGGCACGACTTACTGCGCTCGTTTACCACTCTCGGCCGGCGAAATCAGCTGCAGTCAACTGACGTGCAGCGGCGGAGCGAAGAACTCAGCGACCAGGCACTGGTTATGACTCGACGTCTGCGCAATTCAGTGACATTGGTAGCTCCCGGCGGTGTCTACACCCGCGCAACGCAGCTGTCGCCAATTGCGGTGCTGGCTCGCAATGGTCTGCCACTGCCGGTTCCCGCGTTCGTGCGCGTCGGCTCTGGAGATTCGGTGATGGAGGAGAAGTATGAGGCCGCCATCCCTGCCAAGGGATCGGTGACTGTTCAGTTCACTCCGAAGTCGGGTGATGATGCAGAATCTACTCCGGCAACCAATGCTCCAGAGGGAGACCGGCCACGGGATAGTGGAGACAACTCCCACAATCTGTTGCTGTGGCTCGAATCACCTGGCGGCACGCCCATTTCCCGATCAGTGAGTATTTCCGTGCAATCGGGCGCTTCGGTTGGGGTTTTGGCTATCGTGACCCTCGTCATCGTCACTGTTGGTGGGTTTTTTGCCGCAAAACGGTCACAGTACTTTCGGAAATAGACCCCCTTTTAAGCAACAATAGGACATGTGACTGACTCAGACGCGCATAAATCTGGACTTCGAGGCCGCATTCGTCGCCCCGCGCCACCGGCTCCGGTTCCGGCGGCGCGGCCAACGGCTGAATCTCAGCCGGCCGAAGCGGCCCCGGACCTAACTCGCGTATCCGGCCATAAGGCAAATGCCGATACCGCCACTGACGCGATGACGGAATCGGCATCACCATCGCCAGCAAAGGCGGCAACTGCGACAGCAACCGCTTCCAGCGATTCCTCCGCAGGCTCGACGGCGGACGCAAATCAGGGACAGTCGAACTCGGACATCGTCGCCTCCACGGGCTCGATGGCAATCGCTACCCTGATTTCGCGCATTACGGGTTTTTTGCGAAACCTGCTCATCGGCGCGACGCTGGGTCCGGCTGTGGCTTCAGCCTTCAACGTCGCCAACACACTGCCGAACCTGATTACGGAAATCGTCCTCGGCGCAGTGCTGACTTCTCTGGTGGTGCCAGTGTTGGTGCGCGCGGAGAAGGAGGATCCAGATCACGGTGCCGCCTTCATTAGACGTCTCTTGACTGTCTCTATGACGCTGTTGGCAGTGGTGACGGTGCTGGCGGTGATAGGTGCGCCACTGTTGACCAGATTGAGCCTTAACGAGGCCGGTAAGGTCAACGTTCCGCTGGCAACGTCATTTGCGTTCTTACTATTGCCGCAGATTATCTTCTACGGCATATTTGCGCTGCTCATGGCGGTGCTAAACACCAAGGGAATCTTTAAACCCGGTGCGTGGGCACCTGTCGCCAACAACGTCGTGGCCATTGCCACGCTCTTGCTATATCTGTTCCTGCCCGGCCAATTGAGTCCGGATTCGGACGGTTCACTCTCCGATCCGCACATCCTGCTTTTGGGTCTTGGTACCACCCTGGGTGTCGTCATTCAGGCAGCCATCATGATTCCCTACCTCAAGCGCGCGGGCATTGATTTGCGTCCGCTGTGGGGTATCGACGACCGCATCAAACAGTTCACCGGCATGGGTGTCGCGATTATTACCTACGTGGCAATTTCCCAGGCTGGTTACTTCATCACCACCAATATTGCCTCGACTGCCTCCAAGGCCGCGCCGACGATTTACCAGCAGGCGTGGCTGCTGTTGCAGGTGCCCTACGGCATCATCGGCGTTACCTTGCTGACCGCCATCATGCCGCGACTGTCCCGCAATGCAGCCGACGGCAATGATGGGGCAGTGGTCCGCGATCTGTCCATCGGTACGCGCCTGACCATGATTGCGCTGGTGCCGATCGTCGCATTCTTCACCGCATTCGGCCGCCCCATCGCCGTCGGTCTTTTTGCGTATCTGGAGTTCCCCCGCGAAACCGCAGAGATTCTCGGCTGGACGCTGTCCTTCTCGGCGTTCTCGCTTATTCCATACGCCATTGTGCTTTTGCACTTGCGTGTTTTCTACGCCCGTGAAGAGGCCTGGACCCCGACTTTCATCATCCTCGGCATTACCACCGTCAAGGTGATTCTGTCGTTCTTCGCTCCTCGTCTGGCTTCTGACGATGAGACCGTCGTCGTGTTGCTCGGTGCCGCCAACGGTTTCGGTTTCGTCGCCGGCGCGGTAATTGGCTTCTTGCTCTTGCGCCGCACTCTCGGACACTTGGACAGTAAGGCGACCGTCCACACCGTGCTGTGGGCACTGGGGGCGTCGCTCGTCGGTGTCGCCGTCGCCTGGGGCGCATTCGCATTGACCGACCTTGTGCTGTTCGATTTCTTCGGTTCCTTCGGCGTGCTGCTGCAGACCATCGTCACCGGCGTGGTCTTCCTCATCGGTACCGGCCTGGTGCTCGCTCAGGCTCCATTGGAAGAGGTCCGCGTTCTGGGTGGCTTCCTCGGCCGCATCCCGGGTCTACGCCGCTTTGCTCCGCAGCCTCATGCAGCCGACAATGCCGTCGCCGACCGTGAGGATATGGAGCGCGAACGTGGCTTCGCCGCTGATGCTTTCTCGATTGCCCCGTCGAACCTGATCGGCGAGGCCACGGGTCTGGCAAACGAGGGCTTCACCGCTTCGCCGCTGCTGCCGCCGATGCCGACGCAGGGTTCTCGCCCAACCCGCTATGTACCCGGCGAGATGGTCTCAGGTGGTCGTTTCCGTCTGCGTTCTGAAGTCGCAACCTACCCAGGTCTGCGCCTGTGGCGTGCCATGGATATGGGCGATCCCGACAACTCAGATGTCGCACTTGTCTTCGTCGACACGATTGCACTGCCGTACTACGACACTTCGCCATCGGTTGCCGCCCAGAAGATTGCCACGACGACCAATGAGCTGCGTGACCTGGCTGGCACCGGGATGTCCCGCATTCATAGTGTGGCGAAGACACGCACCGAGGTGCTCATCGTCGCCGACTGGACCAGCAGTATCGGTATTGAGCGGTTCGATCAGGCCGCCCACCCGGATGCCCTGGCACTCGCAATAGCATCACTTGCCGAGACAATCGCCGACGCCCACGAATCTGGGCGCTGCCTTGGCCTGACAAACAAGCCTGGACAATTGCGCATCAGCAGCGACGGCCACATCTACGACGCTTTCCCCGTCGTTTTGCCCGATAGCTCGCAACGTTCGGACTACAACGCGTTGCTTTCTGTCATCGACGAGCTGTTCTACAACGTGCCAAATATCCCCTCCGATATTTCTGCTGCCATCGACCGCGCGAAGCAGGTTCGCCCGGAGAACTTCAACCAACAGGAGTCGCCAGCTCGCACACTCGCGGAGGATTTGCGCACTGCAGCGCTCGGCCCCGACTCTTCGGAGTTTCTCGCAATCGACCCCGACACCGGTGCGCGCGAATCCGTCGATGCCGACGGTGTAGCCCAATCAAACGCTCGCCACACCAAGAATCGCACCCGCGCATTCAGCACCGGCGCAGTCGTTGTCGGTGTAGTCATTGTCGGTGCACTTGTCGCCGCGGGCATCTTTGGTCTGGTTAACCGTTCCTCGGACGCACCGATTAACTCCGAGTCCGTACGACGCGGCCCGGCTCCGATCACGACGCTTTCGCTTGCCGACGCTAACGAGTGGCAGGCCGACAGCGACAACCCGGCAGCCGGTCCAGACAATCCGGACATGGCTGAGCTGACCATCGATAGTGACGAGGAAAGCTTCTGGGTAACTTCGACTTACCTCAGCCAGTTCGGCAATCGTCCAGAGGACTTCAAACCTGGCGTTGGTATTCGGGTCACTCTGGATGAACCGGCAACCATTCGAGAACTTAAGGTCGCGGCGACCCCGGGCGCACACATTGAAGTTCGCGGCCTACGAGATGCTGACTCGACGAACTTGGATGACACAACGGTTCTCGGAAGCGCTACTGCCACCTCAGATACGACGACCATTGAAATCGATAGCCGCGACACTGAGTGGAAGAACCTTGTTGTCTGGATCTCCGGCTTGCCGACGGCTGCGGAAGCGGTAGCCGACAGCGACTCAGACACTGACGCTGATACAGATGCTGATGCTGATGCTGAGTCGCAGAATTCCGATGCGGACAACCCACTTGTCGGCGACCGCAATCTGGCTGAGCAATCTCCGGATTCGTTGCTGCCAGTTGCTATTGGCGACATTCAGGTGCGTGGTACGGAATAACGCTCTGAGCTTGCCTTAGGTGGCAACAGTTCAAGTTGTCCCAAGTTATCCACAGCTACTGGGACGTTTTGAAATTCATCCACAGCCCGCGGTCTCCACGGCAGTTTTGCCAAGCGGAGAGCGCGGGTTTCGTGTTTGCATAGGAGCCATGAACTTTGGGGGAAGAAATCGAATTGGGGACAGTCACCGTAAGGCCCGCATGGGTCGGCGACTGGGGGATTGTGGCGTCGTCGGTATGCAAAAGCATGCATCTGCGGACGAGGTCGATCGTGAATTATTGAAGGCGCACCTGGCGGGGGATCGTCGCGCGTTCGCGGTGTTGGCACGGCGTTATTATCCGCAGTTGGTAGCAATGGCGCGGCGCTATCGTCGGGATGATTTCGATCCCTTGGATGGGGTACAGGAGGGTCTGGCGCGGGCAATTGCGGGGGCGGCGAGCTTTCGCGGGCGTTCAACGGTGGCGACGTGGCTGACGTGCATCGTGAAGAATGCGTGTATTGACCACAACCGCGGTCGTTTCGGGGAGATCCCTCTCTGCGATAAGGAGGAGGATTTTGAGACGTTTATGAGTTCACAGCCGATTCCCTGCCCGGATGTTCCGCTACGTGTGACTATGGCCGCCGCATTGGAGCAGCTGCCAACGGATCAACGGGATGCCCTGCTGTACTTGGACATCTTTGGATATTCGCTGCAGGAGACCTCTCGCAGTATTGGGCAGCCGAGCGGGACGTTGAAGTCTCGGCGGGCGCGGGCGCGTCGTACGCTTCGGCGACAATTGGAAGAAGTGCAGGTGGCCTAACAACTGCGGAGCAGGGGAGAGGCTGGGGGAATAGAGATGGCTAACCTCACGTTGGTTGAGGTGGCTGGTTCCGGTAATTTCTTTCCCGGAGCTGAAAAATTTGCTTACTACTGAGCATCACTGTGCGCCATGTGATGTGAGAGATAAAAATTATAGGAGTCTTCATGAGCGATATCGTTCACGACCTGATCATCGTCGGTTCCGGTCCCGCCGGTTACACGGCTGCCACCTACGCAGCCCGTGCCGACCTGAAGCCTGTGGTGTTCGAGGGCATCGAGTTTGGCGGCCTGCTTATGACGACTACCGATGTGGAGAACTACCCAGGTTTCTCCGAGGGCATCATGGGCC
Organism: Corynebacterium sp. HMSC073B01; assembly: GCF_001838255.1. Classification (NCBI taxonomy): domain Bacteria; kingdom Bacillati; phylum Actinomycetota; class Actinomycetes; order Mycobacteriales; family Corynebacteriaceae; genus Corynebacterium; species Corynebacterium sp. HMSC073B01. Next base: position 38,331 of record NZ_KV836134.1, read on the forward strand.
CAGAGCTGATGGATCAGATGCGCGCACAGGCAGAGCGCTTCGGCGCTGACCTGCGCATGGAGATTGTCGATCGCATGGATCTCACCGGCGATATCAAGTCTGTCTGGGTTGGCGAAGAAGAGCACAAGGCTCACGCTGTCATCCTGGCAACCGGTGCCGCTCCGCGTTATGTCGGTGCTCCGGGTGAGCAGGCGCTGCTTGGTCATGGTGTCAGCGCCTGTGCCACCTGTGATGGTTTCTTCTTCCGCGACCACGATATCGCCGTCATCGGCGGCGGTGACTCCGCAATGGAAGAGGCAACCTTCCTTACCAAGTTCGCCCGCTCGGTGACGATTGTCCATCGCCGCGATGAGTTCCGTGCGTCGAAGATCATGGTCGAGCGCGCGCAGAACAATGACAAGATTCGCTTTGCGACGAACAAGGTTGTGTCCCAGGTTCTTGGTGAGGACAAGGGTTCGGTTACCGGTCTCGAGCTGGAAGACACCGTCACTGGTGAGAAGTCCGTCCTGGATGTGACTGCCATGTTCGTAGCAATTGGCCACGAGCCACGTTCGCAGATGGTTCGCAATCAGCTGGATTGCGATGAGAATGGCTACATTCAGGTAGCCGCTCCGAGCACCCAGACCTCTCTCAAGGGCGTCTTTGCGGCGGGCGATGTTGTTGACTCGCATTACCAGCAGGCGATTACCGCCGCTGGTTCTGGCTGCAAGGCTGCGCTGGATGCTGAGCACTACTTGGAAACTGTTACTCGGTAGATGACAGCAGGGCAGTCGCACTAGCTGGATAAACACCTAATAGTTGGGGTATCGCAATTGTTGGATAAGCCCTACGATTGCAGATATCCAACTATGGGGAATATCCGATAGTCGGTAAGCCCAATTGTTGTTAGCTGTAGCTCAATCAGGGTGCAGCGGGACGTGTTATAGCCCGGTACGCCCCGTACTCATCGAGCACTTGCAGCGTTCTCAAGAACACCATTAATTAACAATTTAGTACTTCACTCGCACCACCGGAAGCCCTAATTTTTGACGCCTTGAGCGCCAAATCCGTACGCGAGGCTGAAGAAGCTAGGTTGAAAAATTAGAATCAAGACCACAAAACAAAACCACTAAGAACTCAAACGAGCTCATTCTAAGGAGAAGAATTTCATGGCTCCGGTAACCGTCACCGCCAACACCTTTAAGTCCGATGTCCTCGAATCCGATAAGCCGGTGCTTGTTGATTTCTGGGCAGAGTGGTGTGGCCCGTGTAAGAAGATTGCTCCCGTTTTGGACGAGGTTGCGACCGAGCTCGATGGCAAGGCCGTCATCGCCAAGGTCAACGTCGATGAGGAGCGTGCACTGGCTGGCATGTTCCAGATTATGTCCATCCCAAGCCTGCTCCTATTCAAGGACGGCAAGAAGGTCGAAGAGATTCGCGGAGTCCGCCCGAAGGGCGAAATCACGTCGCTCATCGAAAAGCACCTTTAAAAGAACTTGGGGTTGCTCCTTATCCGATACGAGGTTACGACTGCCCACCCGTCACTTCGCTACTGCCACCTTCGTTGGACACACCCCATTATGATGTGACTGAAGTTGTGGTTGTGATTTAGAGTTAGTCCTGGGGTTCTGCCGTCGGGCTAGCCGACGCGCCCTCGTAACAATCAATTCGCGCCTGCGACCTGGTAATCTTGCTGGAAATGGCGGTTTACGTCTTCCTTAATACCGTGAAGGAACCAGGTTGCCGCCAACTTGAGAGGTATTGCTGACCATATCCTCTGAGAGTGCGCGGGATTTCTTAACTGAAGTTTCGTTTAGCTCACTGGCCAGTAATACTGATTAAGTGTTGTGAGGACCCACAACGGCCTAAACATAATTGTGGAGTTCGGAAGGGAGTTTTCGTGCCAGAGTTTCTGAAGGTGGGCGATAGGTCACCTCGTGTAGCCGAGGTACGTTCTACCCTGGCTCGTCTTGGGCTTCTGCCCAATTGGGAGGGCTCAGCCGCGGAGGAGAACTCGCCTCAGTGGTCTGGTGACGATGACCTCTTTGATGAGGACATGCGCAACGCTCTTCTGGCGTTCCAACAGTCCCGCGGTGTCTATGCCGACGGGATTATCCGCGACAGCACCCTGCGCCTACTGCGAGAAGCCTCGTACACTCTGGGCACCCGCGTACTGTCCTACGATCCACTGTCACAAATGACCGGTGAGGACGTAGGCGTTCTCCAAGCTACCTTGCAGGAACTCGGCTTCCACGATGCCCGAGTAGACGGCCACTTTGGCCCGAAGACCGATGCCTCTGTACGTGAATACCAGCTCAATTACGGGCTGGAGCCCGACGGTATCTGTGGTCCCGTTACTCTCCGGGCGCTCAGCTACTTGGGCAGGAGGGTTACTGGTGGCTCTGTAAACGCCTTCCACGAGAAGGAAATACTGCGCACGATGGGGCCGAAGCTCTCTGGAAAGCGCATTGTCATTGATCCAGGTCTTGGGGCAGGGGAGCCCGGCATTGTGGTCGACGGCCCTTACGGTCAGATTTCTGAAGAAGAGATTCTTTGGGATTTGGCCTCTCGCATTGAGGGTCGCCTTGTCGCGGCAGGTGCAGAGACTATTCTGTCTCGTCCTCGTACCGACAATCCGTCCATCGAGGATCGCGCTGAGATGGCCAACGCATTTGGCGCTGACGTCTTCATCTCCCTGCAGGCTGACCACTATCACAACAACCGCGCCAGCGGTATTGCGACCTTTTACTTTGGCTCGATGAAGGGCTCCAACTCCATTCTGGGCGAACAGCTCTCTGGCCTTATCCAGCGAGAAATTGTTGCCCGTACGAGCCTGGTAGACTGCCGCTCGCACGCCCGTACCTGGGATCTCCTCCGTCTGACCAGGATGCCCACGGTGGAAGTCGCCGTTGGTTACCTGACCAACGAGGATGACGTCGCAATTCTTTCTTCCCCAGATCAGCGGGACGTAATTGCCGAATCTATCGTTGTCGCTGTAAAGCGTCTGTACCTGGGCGATGAAGAGCAGCAGCCAATGACCGGCGCTTACAGCTTTGCGCAGCTGATTGAAGAGGAAAAAGCCTAAACACGGCTGACCAATGAAACCCAGCGCTAAAGACTGAACAGCTTTGAGCGCATAAAGGGTTCTTTCGCACTTAGATCCAACGCATGGCCGATTTCTTCGTCCCAATCCAATTCCGCATCCAACTCGATACGGAGTTTCGGATGAATCGGATGTGGAGTCACCACCCGAAACCCGGAGTCAAGAAGGGTTCGCGTACGAATCAAATCACCGGCGTTATGGTTAATCGCCGCCAACGAATCTGAAATACACGGCTTTGGATTCAGCTTTTCTTCGAGTTGCGCTTCGAAATCAGCGATTAGATTCTCCGTACCGTCGTCAGGCGTTGGCGACGACGGCGTGGATGCCGACATAGAATCCGCCGTGCCACTGCAACCAAACGCTTCTACCGCTGAAATCCCGCGCAGCGCGAGCTTGTGCAGAGCGGTCACAATGAGCACGCGGAGCATGTCATCGTCAACCTCTAAAGCGTTGTAATGCAGACTCGTCAGCGCAATCGCATCCGGCGATATTGGTCCGGAAGGCATGGAAAATGTCGTCGGGCAGAAGCGTGGCGGAGCAAAGAGCAGCGTGCCGACGGTCTCAAGTTTCCCATCGATAAGTGATGCCGGTGGCTTTCGTCGTAGTGAATATCCGCACGGTCCCCAGGAAAGGTAGACGGTATTGAGCCATGCTTCCTTCTCCAAGCGCACCTGGGCGGCTAAATCAGGGCTTAAATCGCCATTTAAGAGGCTTTCACTAGCTCCGCCTGGCCGAGTAGGGGGTTGGCCGTCCGAATGCTTTAAATCACCGTTGAGCGCTTCATCCTCTTCTGGCGTGCTGGGGTCCAAATTAGGTTCGCGCGGCTCAGTCGAGAACTGGGGTAGGGCAGTTGCTGTACGGATATGCTCCATGCCCTGTTCCCAAAACAGGCTTAACATCGTCTCTGGATAGATTCCTTCGATGTCGGCCAGCGAAATTTTCTCGATGAATACTTCAGTCACAGTAACCGGGTTTACTCTTCGTCGAGATGCATCAGTGACATGATGCGATCAAAGTCCTCGAGGTTGCCGAATTCGATAACGATTTTGCCCTTACGCTTGCCCATCTGGGCAGTCACCTTCGTATCAAAAGAATTGGACAGGCGGTCAGCCCAATTGTGAAGGACCTCCGGCTGCGGAGTGGGCTCGCGGTGCTGCTTTTTCGGTCGCTCGCCGGCATTGAGTAATGTCACTGCTTCTTCGGTCGCACGGACGGATAGTCCTTCAGCAACAATTCGCTCGGCGAGGCGCTGCTGTTCTTCCTTACCTGCCTTAACTCCAAGCAAGGCACGTGCGTGACCAGCCGACAGAACACCGACCGCTACTCGTCGCTGTACCTCCACCGGCAACTGCAAGAGTCGAATCATGTTGGTAATAACGGGCCGCGAGCGACCGATTCGATCCGCCAGCTCTGCCTGAGTTACACCAAACTCTTCGAGTAGCTGCTGGTACGCAGCGGCCTCTTCGAGTGGGTTCAGCTGAACGCGATGGATGTTCTCTAGTAGGGCATCGCGAAGCATGTCCTGGTTTGGAGTATCGCGAACGATGGCGGGAATCGTGTCGACCCCAGCTCGCTGAGAAGCACGCCAGCGCCGTTCACCCATGATGATTTCAAACTCGGGTTGCGGCGCGTTCGGATCTTCCTTGCGCGCTGCCTCGAGTGCGGCCGCACGACTATCCTCAGAGATTGGTCGTACGATAATCGGCTGCAATAAACCGAACTCACGAATAGAGTGAGCGAGCTCATTCAGGGGCTCCTCATCGAAGACCTCTCGTGGCTGCTTCGGGTTCGGCGTGATCAGCTTCAAGTCGATCTCGCGATAGGTCGCGCCAAACTCGTTTGCGGCCGAAGCGTCAACATCGGTCGGCTCCGCGCTGCTATGGTCCACTACTCCCGACGTCGCCGAGGGCAATGCTTCACGTGAAACATCGCTAGACTTACCAATAGCCTTATCGTCACTGTGACGTTTCTGCGCCTCGTCGGTATGAGGCTTGCTCTGGCCGGATTTTGCAGATTTTCCGGCGTTTTTCCCTTCAGTCAACGAGGTGCCGGATCCCGTCGCGGCTGTTCCCAGTACGTCGGCAACTCCGCTACTTCCGGCCTGCTTCGTCCCCTGGGTACGGCGGGGACCGAAGATAATATCCGCGGCACTCTCACCTACCGAGGGGTTAGCCGCCGGAGCAGTTGGGATCAGCGCGGCGATACCGCGACCGAGCCCTCCCTTGCGGTGATCCTTTTTTTGATTCGACATCGGTTACTACTCCTAGTGGCTTTAATTTGTCTCAGTGGAATTGGACGGGGTAGGGGAGGAAGCTGGTTTTTGCCCAATCGCACTTCCACCCGGAACTGCTGAATAGTCGCCACGCGTTGCCAATTCCTTCGCGGCGTCAAGATAAGCAACTGCGCCCCGAGACCCTGGATCGTAGGAAATTACGGTCTGCGAATATCCCGGAGCCTCCGATACCTTCACGGATCGAGGGATGAGATTACGTAGCACAACCTCACCGAAGTAGTTACGAACCTCATTGGCAACTTCTTCCGAAAGCTTGGTGCGGCCATCGAACATAGTGAGCAGCACAGCAGAAATATGTAGCTCCGGATTGAGATGCTGACGAATCATCTGCACGTTATTCATCAGCTGAGTCACACCCTCCAAGGCGTAAAACTCACACTGAATCGGGATCAAAACCTCGTTGGCGGCAGTCATCGAATTCAGAGTCAACAGACCGAGCGAAGGAGGGCAGTCAATAATGAGAAAGTCAAAGCCGTTGTCAATCAGGTACTGATCTGACACTGCATCGAGAAGTCGGCGCTCACGGTTCAGGAGCGAGACCAGCTCAATCTCGGAGCCCGCCAAGTCCAACGTCGCTGGCACACAAAAGAGATTCTCAGATTCAGGGGAACGCTGGATGACATCGTCAATCTGTAGTTCGCCAATTAGAAGCTCATACGTCGACGGGGTCCCGGAAACATGCTCAATCCCCAGGGCCGTAGAAGCATTTCCCTGCGGGTCATTATCGATGACTAGCACCTTTAGACCATGTCGCGCGAGCGCCGACGCGATGTTGACTGCCGAAGTGGTCTTGCCCACGCCACCCTTCTGGTTGGCGATAGTAATACGGCGCGGGCGTTCGGGGCGTGGAAGCGATAAACGGTTCGGGGCCTTAACTTGCGCTGCCCGTTGAGCTGCCGCAGCGATGGGTGTGTCTTGCCAGGACTTCCGGCTCATTAACTATTCCCCTTACAAGCACAGCAATCACCAATCATGGCCACTGGAGTGCGAATAAAAACTTAGTAACTATCTGCAAAAGCGTAATCATCAAGCCCCAACAAGCGTTAGACGCCGACGATTGTGGAAATGTTTCACGTGAAACATCCACCTTGGCCGGTAGGACTTTGCCATACCGCGATACTTATCCCACTCTAGCCCGACGGCACTACGCGCCTCAATGTCGAAACCAAAACACAAGCGAACCGGCAGTGGAGTAGGGGAGGGGGACTTACAACCTACTTCTTCTGAATAATCACGGCGTACGTCGAAGTTCTCAACACGGAACCGCCAACCTCTACAACGCGGGGATTAGTTCCCTTCGCCTTGGCAATAAGCTTTGCGTCCCGATCAATCTCCTCTTGCGCAGTTCCACCCTTCAGTGCAACCATCGCGCCTCCGGATTTAACTAAAGGAAGCGACCAGCCCGCCAATTTCCCAAGAGGGGCAACAGCGCGAGAAGTGACGACATCTACTTGGCCAACCTCAGCGCGAACCACTTTCTCCTCAGCGCGGCCGCGAACCACGGTCACATTGTCCAGCTCGAGATCTTCCACAACTTCGTTCAAAAAAGTCGTACGGCGCAGCAATGGTTCTACAAGAACCACCTTCAAATCTGGTCGTGCAAGAGCAAGCGGAATCCCGGGCAAGCCTGCCCCCGAACCAATGTCCGCAACTACAAGCCCCTTGCCTATCGCTTCTCCAACTACCGCAGAATTGATAATGTGCCGATCCCACAGCTTTGGAGTTTCACGTGGCCCAATCAAACCTCGGACTGTAGCCTCCTCAGCCAACCAGGAATGGTAGCGGTATGCTCGATCGGCATTCTCTCCAAACACGGTATCTATCACCGAACGCAAATCAGCATCGACCAAACCGGCGGAGGCTTCTTGCTTATCGACGTCCTTCTCGGGGTTACTCAACAGTTCCACTAACCTTTCTTGCACAATGGGGCAGCTGTGCCGTCACCCGTCGAGCTTTTCACTACCCCTAGTGTACGACAGTGCAACAGCGATGTTTCACGTGAAACATTGATCAAAGTTGGATGCCAAACTCCAGGCCCCGGAGAAAATTACATGCCTGTAATAACAGTGACGTTGTTTGCTCGATAGAGCACCAAGGCAAGCAAAAACGCCCCGCATCAACTGCGGGGCGTTTCGATTAATTAACTTATGTAGACGAAGGGCGATTCCACTTCAGCTATTTCTTTTTCCGCTTCCGGTTCTTCCGATTTGCGGGTTTCTGTCCTGGCGCTGGCTTCGAGGCTGGGCCCTGCTGTCCCTTCCCCGAATTACCATCCGGAAGATGGCTAGAAGCCTTGTTCGCTGCAGAGGCCTGACCGGACTGCGCCTGCTGCGCATTCTGCGCTGCCTGACGCTTGCCACCCTTCTTCGGATTGATTGGCTTCTGGCCAACCTTCGGAGCGAGTTTCTCCTGTGCCTCGCGCTTGGCAGCCTTCTTAGCTGCGACAGCTTCCTTCTCTTCCTCATCCAGCTTGCCGAAGATGTAGCGCTGCTGGAAGTAGGTCCAGACGTTGTTAGTCACCATGTAGACAAGAAGGCCGATGTGCCAGAAAGCACCGGTAACAAGAATCATGATTGGGAAGAACCAAAGCATCATCTTGTTCATCATGTCCATCTGCTGACCCATAACGCCTTCCTGGCGCTTCACCAGACCGGCTTCCTGGCGGGCACGCGTGCGGTCAACAGACATGCGAGCGTTGAAGTGCGTTGCAAGTGCCGCGATAACAATCAGCGGAATGGCAACGATCATGATGTCCATGCGGGTGAAGTCCGCAGGCGTACCAGGCACAGTAAAGGCTGCGTATTGATCCTCGCCCATACCAACCGAACTGGACAGTGGAGCATTGAGCACACGAGCCAGCAGGAAGGACCGCACCTCATCTACACCGAAGACGTAGTTAGGCGTATTCCAGTTCTGCTCCACCGACATGCGAAGCGCATTGCCCGTCGTACCCGTTCGGTTGAACGAACGCAGCACGTGGAAAAGGCCAATGAACACAGGCATCTGAACCAGAATCGGCAAACAGCCGCCGAGCGGGTTGACACCCATTTCCTTCTGTAGCTGGCGCATAGCAAGAGCCTGAGCCTGCTGATCGTTCTTGTACTTCTCCTTGATGGCCTGCATCTCAGGAGCGAGCTGCTGCATCTTGATGGCAGAACGCTGCTGGTTCAGCATCGGCTTAAACAGGAGGATACGGATGGTGACCACAAGCAAAATAATGGCCAGCACCCAGGAGATACCCGAGGAGGGATCGAATAGGAAACCTGAGGCCTTATGCCAGAACCACAGGATGGCCGAAATCGGCACATACACGAAATTGAGCACGGTCTAAGATCACTCCGTTCTTTAGGGGACAGCGCACTCGCGCCTTCGTCTACAAAGCCCCGTCAAAGGCTAAGCATTACTAGAGGTTACCTGTGCATTCGCCTCAACCACGAACCCAGGCCGGGGAATGTGGCAGGAACTGGATCCCAGCCACCCGGATGCCAGGGTGCGCAACGGAAGATGCGCAAGAAAGTCAGCCACAGGCCACGAATAGCTCCGAAACGGCGCACAGCCTCAAGACCATATGCGGAGCACGTCGGTTCAAAACGACATGTGCTCGTGGGCTTCAGATTAGAGATACGACGGCGGTAGAAGAGAATCGCCCTCTCAGCCACACGTGCGCCGGGGGTCTGAGCGAGGGGGCCGTCGTCAAGCGAATTAGCGCCGACGTTCGTATGTGGCGAGTGCCGATTGCACATCGTGGGACAGCTCCTGGCTGGTGGCTGTGGCAGATGCAGGCAGCGCGCGAACGACAATGTCCATGGTGGACGGAAGATTCTGCGCGGCCGCGGCCATAACATGGCGGAGCCTGCGGGATACAGCGTGACGAGTCACGGCGTTGCCCACAGCTTTAGATACGACAAGACCGACACGCGGACCACCAAACCTGGCAATCTGCGTATCGGTCTTATCTTCACCGCCAGAAGCGGCGGTGTCACGAATATGCAAGACCAAGGTCTTGCGTCCGATTCGGCGTCCACGTCGTACGGTGACCGTGAAGTCACGCGAAGAACGCAGCTTATTGCTCTGAGGGAGCACCGAAATCGGTGTCCTCTTGCTTAAGCGGACAGGCGGGCACGGCCCTTGCTGCGGCGTGCTGCCACAACGGCGCGACCGGAACGGGTACGCATACGGGTACGGAAGCCGTGCACGCGTGCACGACGGCGGTTATTCGGCTGGAACGTCCGCTTCGACACGGTTGACACTCCTTGAAACTCAAACGACCACGAGTCCACGCTGAACACACCGCAGTAAACTCCTCGCTTCGAGTGCGAGGCAGCGATGCGTCTGACGCATTCCCGTGATGCACGGAAAAATTACTTACCGACAGATTGAAAGCTACATGCGTTCTGTCGGGTCCAAGCACAAGCTCGGACTCATATCTCAGTGGATATGAAACACCCAGATAGGTTACGTCGAATCGAGCGAGAAATTCAAATCAACACGCCGGATTTACCTGGAGAATCATTTTCCAAGTTTTCCGACGGTACCGATGTTGACCTGTGGAAATACTGACCTATGCACTGCAATCCACAGGGTGTTTATCCCATTAGCTGTGGATAACTTCCACACCATGAATCACAGCGAGCAGGGGAAATAACGTGTTTACCTAGGTAAACGCAGACTAGGGGGCTATTTTTCATTGTGGGCAAACTGTGGATAAACTGTTAGTCAATTAGCGACAAGGTTTATCCACAGGTGTGGACAAACATGTGGAAGTCCTGCTCGGGGCGTATAGCACCTTGTGTAGAAACACCCCACAGGGCGAATTACAAGAAATAGCCCCCAAATGGGCAGATATGGCGCTCTCGCCATGCCAAAAACACTCCACAAAAACAGGTCGCCTCGATAAATTTGATGAACGTAAACATGTAAAAGGACATTCACACAGTGAGCGAACAACCAGAATTGCCAGGTGGACTCTGGGAGCAGGTCGTTTCTATCCTGACTTCACCAGAAGGTGCGCCGGAGTTGGGCATTGCACCACTACGCCCGCCACACAAGGCACTGCTGCGGTCAGTGACGCACACTGGTGACTTTCCAGGTTTTTTCCTGCTCAGCACTCAATCGCCAGTGGTGCAGGCACTGGTAAAAGAAGAGCTCAAGGGCATTATCGAGGCCGTCTTAGCCTCGCTGACCGGCGAGGAGTTGGAAACAGTCATCACCGTTGCCGATCCTGCTGACGACGCTGAAGATAGCCAGGCAGCAGAGACCACTCAACCATCTGCACAGCACTCGGGGCAGATGCCATCTGCAGCTTCGCGTCCGCAGCAGGCTCAGCGTCAACAGCCAAACCAGCAGCACCAGCAGCAATCTGGCCGCAACTACCCGTTCCCCAGTGCAGATACGAACGACTTCAATCTCCACGAGCAGCACCAGGGATCGACGCAGACGCCACAGGTGTCGCAGACGCACCAGCCGAATGTCCATAATCAGCAGAGTGCCCAGTCACAACGCCGATCGATGGACGCCGTAGATTCGATGGCCCAGGGGCTTTCGCACTCATCTGCCGAGAATCCGATGACTATTGCTGATCAGCGCCAGGTCACAAGTCCTTTCCGTTCCGAGAGCCACGGCACTCCAACCGAGATGAGCATGCCTTTCGAGGAGCCCACCCTCAACCCGAACTACACCTTCGAGACCTTCGTTATTGGTCCGCAGAACAAATTCGCCGCCGCAGCCGCCGTCGCTGTTGCAGAGTCTCCGGGGCGCACCTACAACCCGCTGTTTATCTCCGGCGGTTCGGGTCTTGGCAAGACGCACCTGCTCCACGGCATTGGTCACTACGCCAAGCATTTGTACCCTAACCTGCGGGTTCGTTACGTTTCCTCGGAAGAGTTCACCAACGACTTCATTAATTCCGTGCGTGACGACGCCCAGGAATCCTTCAAGCGTCGCTACCGCGATTTGGACATGCTCATCATCGATGACATCCAGTTCTTGGAGGGCAAGGAAGGTACACAGGAAGAGTTCTTCCATACGTTCAATGCCCTGCACCAGTCCAACCACCAAATTGTGCTGTCGTCGGACCGCCCACCACGCGAGCTTAAGACCCTGGAGGATCGCCTTCGTACCCGCTTCCAGTGGGGGCTCAATCCGGATCTGCAATACCCGGACTTGGAGACGCGAATCGCAATTCTGTCGAAGAAGGCACAGCTGTCTGATTTGGTCGTTCCGCATGATGTACTCCAGTACATCGCGGAGAACACCTCGTCTTCTATTCGTGAGCTCGAGGGGCGTCTACTGCAGATTAGCGCTCACGCATCCATGATTCATGAGCCTGTGACCTTGAAGTTTGCGCAGGAGATCCTCGGTGCCGACGAAATCGAGGTGCAGATTACCCCGGAGATCATCATCTCCACCACGGCTGAGTACTTCGACCTAACGGTTGCGGATTTGGTGGGCCCGGGTAAGACTCGCCCGGTCGCTCATGCTCGCCAGATTGCGATGTACTTGACGAGGTCCTTCACTGAGCTTTCGTTGCCGTCGATTGGCCGGGAGTTCGGAAATCGTGACCATTCGACGGTTTTGCACGCTGAACGCAAGATTGTTAAGGAAATTCAGGAGAAGAAGCCCTCAAAGGACCAGGTCAACGACCTGACTACACGCATTCGAGACCGAGCTCGCGGCACGGCTTAAAAACCTTGGGCTCGGCGTGCGGAATTCTTGTTATTAACTGCGGTTTTTCCGTGCACAGAGCTGTGGACAACTCGTAAATTTTGTGGATGAAAGATGAAGCCCGAACACTATCCACAGACACCCCAAGTTATCCACAGCTAGACGCACTGGTTATCCACAGCGCGAAATCAGTGAAGACCAGCGGGAATCATGTAATTTCACAATGTGCACACCCCCTATTACTACTCCCGACTTTAAAAATCTCTAGAAACTTCTAGATAAAAGGGGGCCTGCGCACAACCTCGGGAAAACAACCTCTGGCGTACAACTTCGAAAATGCCAAGAACGAGTAAGAACTACGATCAAGCACTAGACGGACTACAAGAATCCCAGTGAGGTCTTTGGCAGTCTGCAGTAGAGTTGTACGATGGAATCTTTGTAACTCCAGTCATGTGCGCTGACATAGCGTGCTGACAACACAAAAGACGGCTAATAACAGACATCCAATACCGGTGGAGGAACGATGGAGCAGACCGAAGTCCGTATTCGCGCGGCTAAGGACGATCTCGCGGGTGCGGTGAGCTGGGTTGCTCGTAACCTGCCTGCACGCCCGACTCAGCCGATTCTGCGTGGCATGATTTTTCTCGCGGATGACAATGGTCTGCAGCTCGCTGGCTATGACTACGAGGTCTCGACTCAGATTCGTATTAGCGCAGAGGTCGATGAGCCCGGTCGCTTCGCCGTCAATGGAAAGTTGGTTTCTGACATTGTCTCTAAGCTGCCGAATAAGCAGGTAGAGATGCACTTTGATGGCACGAAGGTCATCGTTCGCTGTGGTTCTTCCCGCTTCGAACTGCCAAGTCTGACCTTGGAGGATTACCCGCAGCTACCAGAAGCTCCGGCTGCTACCGGCACTGTCGATGCCGCTCTGTTGGCTGAGGCTATTGGTCAGGTCGCTATCGCTGCCGGCAAGGATGAGTCGCTGCCGATGCTGACCGGCATCCGGATGGAAACCGAAGGTAACGAGGTCACTCTCGCTGCCACCGACCGTTTCCGCCTGGCGGTTCGCAGTTTCGAGTGGGAGCAGATCCCGGAGGGGGAGACCAAGCTGCTCATCCCGGCAAAGACCTTCGCGGAGACTGCCCGCACTCTCGATACCACTTCCAGCGAGCCAGTGACCTTGGCATTCGGCGACGGATCTGATGATCGTGAGGTCGGCTCCGAAGGCCTGCTGGCTATCCTCGCCGATCCTCGTCGCACTACCACGCGACTGCTGGACGCCGAGTTCCCGAAGTTCCGTCCGCTGCTGCCGAAGCAGCATTCCTCCATGGCTGTTGCTCGTGTTGACCAGCTGCAGGATGCCATCCGTCGTGTGTCCCTGATGGCGGATCACGGTGCGCAGATTCGCATGGACTTCTCCGATGGCCAGGTTGTCCTTTCCGCTCATGGCGACGAGGTCGGTCACGCAGAAGAGACTGTGGCCTGCAACTTCTATGGGGAACCACTTCTGATCGCCTTCAACCCGCAGTACCTGCTCGAGGGGCTCAGCGCTGTTCGCTCCCACCGCGTTCTGCTGGGCTTTACGCAGCCGTCGCGTCCCGCGATTCTCATTCCAGAGCCGGAAGCTATCCCGGAGCTCGGTGAGGACGGCTTCTACCCAACGCCGGAGACCGACTTCACTTACCTGCTGATGCCTGTGCGCCTGCCGGGCTAGTTTGCGGCTATGCACATTCGGTATTTGTCCTTGCGGGACTTCCGCTCCTGGCCGGAGTTGGAAGTCGAGTTCACGCCTGGAATTACCGTATTTACCGGGCAAAATGGCTACGGCAAGACCAATATTGTCGAGGCCGTTGGATATCTCTCCACGCTCGGCTCGCATCGAGTGTCTACGGATGCTCCGCTGGTTCGTTCGGGGACCCCGTCGGCACGCATTTCGGCGACGGCGGTCAATGATGGCCGCGAGCTGACGGCGCATCTGCTCATCAATCCGCATCGCGCGAATCAGGCGCAGATCAATCGCACGCGGCTGAAGTCTCCGCGGGAGCTGCTGGGGATCGTTAAGTCGGTCTTTTTCTCGCCCGAGGATCTCACGCTGGTCAAGGGCGAGCCCGCTTCCCGTCGCCGATACATCGATGATTTGCTCGCTTTACGACGGCCACTGTCCGCCGGTATCCGCATTCAATATGACAAGATTTTGCGTCAGAAGAATGCGCTGCTGAAGTCGGCGGGCTCGACGCTGCGCCGTGGCTATTCTTCCTCGGAGGGGCAGGCCGCACTGAGCACGCTGGATACCTGGGATGCGCAATTGGCGCAGGTGGGAGCGGCGTTAATGGCTGCGCGCATGGATTTGATCGCCGAGCTTTCCGAGCATGTCAGCGAGGCCTATGCCACGCTTGCCCCGCACTCGCGCCCAGCCACGATTGCCTATGCGCCGAAGGTCGACAGTCTGGATGGCGGGCCATTGCCCAGCGAACCGGAGCTGCTCGAGGCACTGCTGCTGACGAAGATGGCGGAGCGCCGCACCGCGGAGATTGAGCGCGGTTCCTGTCTCGTTGGTCCGCATCGCGATGATCTCAACCTCATTCTCGGCAATGACCCCGCCAAGGGCTTCGCTAGCCACGGCGAGACCTGGTCTTTTGCACTCGCGCTGCGTCTCGGCGCGTACTTTTTGCTCCGTGCCGATGGGCCCGACCCGATCTTGGTGCTTGACGACGTGTTTGCGGAGCTCGACCGGCATCGTCGGGAAGCTCTCATGGAAATCGCGCAGCAGGCTGAGCAGGTGTTGATCACCTCGGCGGTGGGGGAGGAGTTGCCTCAGGCACTGGTCGAGGATTCTTCTGTCACTCATCACACGGTGACGGTGGCGCAGACTGAGCAGGGGCGAATCTCACTGCTGGATGAAAACCCAGTCGCGGAAGAGTGACGGGTATGGTCGAGAACATGGAGCCGGATAACTCACCGGAAGAAGAAAAGGACCTGATCAGCGACGCTTTTTTCCGCATGCGCGATGCCGCTAAGGAGGGCGGTCACAAGTTACCGAATCTCCAGCGGCCACCGAAGAAGAAGGGCTCGTGGTCTGGCCTCGATAGCCGTGTGCCTGTGAAGGCCGCGGAGGGGATTGTTGCGGACGTCGATAAGCAGCGGGCAGCGCAAGCAGTGGTGCGAGATCGTGCCGGTACGGTGATTTCGCCGAGCCTATTGAAGGAGGCGGGGATTCGGCTGTACCGGAAATATGACCGTCGACCTGCGCCGATTGGTGCGGTGCTGAATAAGGCAGTAGTTGATCGCGGCTGGCAGATCCACATTGCCCACGGTGTGATTATGACGGAGTGGGATTCGATGGTCGGCAAGGTTGTTGCGGAACACTCCCAGGTGAAGGAGTTCAAGGACGGCACTTTGGTGGTCGAGTGCCAATCGACAGCATGGGCAACACAGCTGCGGCTAGCGCAGCGACAGGTTTTGAAGTCGATTGCGGAACGCGTCGGCGATGGGGTGGTTGAGGAAATTAAGGTGCTGGGGCCAAAAGCGCCGAATTGGCGCAAGGGCAAATTGCACATCGAGGGCCGAGGACCGCGTGATACTTACGGGTAAAGGTCGGTAAACGGTCTACGATTAGCCGTCGGTATGCGTAAAACTGCGAAATTTGGTCCTTTGAGCGCATCGGCTATATCCACAGTAGGGGACTACGTTGGGGTAAGATGGGCAGGAGAATACCGGCAGGCGGTTCTTGAGACGTTATCGACTTCCAAACTAGCCAGACCTATCTAGTAGTCCTATGTAGTTCTGGCTGGCGCTGATAGCGCTTGACCGCCGGCCTATTTTTCGCGCGCTGACGAATGTTGTGCGGGGAGAGAACCAAGAATAGGAGACGCGCCGAACCGTGGCTGCTACCGAACATCAATATGACGCCTCATCGATTACCATCCTCGAGGGCCTCGAGGCCGTGCGTAAGCGGCCGGGTATGTACATTGGCTCAACTGGTGAGCGTGGCTTGCACCACCTGGTGTGGGAGGTTGTAGACAACTCCGTCGACGAGGCGATGGCGGGTTACGCCACCGATGTTGAGGTCACTCTGCTGGAAGACGGCGGCGTTCAGGTCCGCGATAACGGCCGTGGTATTCCTGTCGAAATGCACCCGTCGGGTATGCCGACGGTGCAGGTGGTTATGACTCAGCTGCACGCCGGCGGCAAGTTTGACTCCGAGTCCTACGCTGTCTCCGGTGGTCTGCACGGTGTGGGTATTTCGGTGGTTAACGCGCTGTCGACGCGCATGGAAACCGAGGTCATCCGCGATGGCTACACCTGGTACCAGAACTTCGACCAGGCTGTTCCGGAAGAAATTATCCGAGGTAAGAAGACTCGCGGTTCGGGTACCACGCAGCGTTTCTGGCCGGACCCGGAGATTTTTGAGACCACCGATTTCAAGTTCGACACCATTTCTCGCCGCCTGCGCGAGATGGCGTTTTTGAACAAGGGCCTGACCATCACGTTGGTGGACAAGCGTGTCTCCGAGGAGGAGCTCGAGGCTGAGGCTCTGGCGGAGCAGGCGGAGACCGAATCCGCTGAAATCGCCAAGGATGCGGTTGAGGAGCAGAAGGAGAAGGCAGAGAAGACCACCAAGCCGAAGGAGCGCCGCAAGGTCTTCCACTACCCGAATGGTCTGCGGGACTATGTCGAGACTCTGAACAAGTCGAAGAACATCATCCACCCGACCATCATTTCCTTCGATGCTGCAGGTGACGGCCATGAGGTCGAGATTGCCATGCAGTGGAACTCGGGTTACTCCGAGTCGGTGCACACCTTCGCCAACACCATTAACACCATTGAGGGTGGCACGCACGAAGAGGGCTTCCGTTCTGCGTTGACATCGCTGATGAACCGCTATGCGCGTGAGCACCGCCTGTTGAAGGAGAAGGAAAACAACCTCTCCGGCGAGGACTGCCGTGAAGGTCTCGCTGCCGTGATTTCGGTGAAGGTCGCCGATCCGCAGTTCGAGGGCCAGACGAAGACGAAGCTGGGTAACACCGAGGTGCGTTCCTTCGTCCAGCGCATGACTAATGAGCACATCGGTCACTGGCTGGAGGCCAATCCGGCTGAGGCCAAGGCCATTGTTAACAAGGCCATTGCTTCGGCGCATGCCCGTCAGGCGGCTCGTAAGGCCCGTGACCTGGTACGTCGTAAGTCCGCGACCGATCTTGGCGGTCTTCCGGGTAAGTTGGCGGACTGCCGTTCGAAGGATCCGAAGCAGTCCGAGCTGTTCATCGTGGAGGGTGACTCCGCAGGTGGTTCTGCAAAGGCAGGCCGAAACTCGCTGTTCCAGGCCATTTTGCCGCTGCGCGGTAAGATCTTGAACGTCGAGAAGGCGCGCCTGGATAAGACTCTGAAGAATAACGAGGTCCAGGCCATTATTACGGCGCTGGGCACCGGTATTCACGACGAATTCGACATCGAGAAGCTGCGCTACCACAAGATTGTGCTGATGGCCGACGCCGACGTCGATGGTCAGCACATTGCCACGCTGCTACTGACGCTGCTGTTCCGTCTGATGCGTCCGCTGATTGATGAAGGGCACGTCTACCTCGCCCAGCCGCCGCTGTACAAGCTCAAGTGGGCCAAGGGTGAGCCGGGCTACGCCTACTCCGATGCTGAGCGCGATCAGCTGCTGGAAGAGGGGCTGGCTGCCAACCGCAAGATCAACAAGGACGATGGTGTTCAGCGTTACAAGGGTCTCGGTGAGATGAACGCCGCTGAGCTGTGGGATACCACCATGGATCCGGATCACCGCGTGCTGCGTAAGGTCGCCCTCGAGGACGCGCAGAAGGCGGACGAACTGTTCACCATTCTGATGGGCGATGACGTCGCTTCACGACGTTCGTTCATTACCCGTAATGCGAAGGACGTTCGCTTCCTCGACGTCTAAGCCGATACCAAGTCTGGTTATCGGCTTGTCGGTTCCCCTGACAAAACCTCCGTTCAGCCATTAATGTTTATGAAATGGAAGATACTCGGGGAAGCATGGTCAACGGGGAACCGCCAGTCGAGCCACGTATTGTGCAGGAGACATTGCCAGATGGCTCCGTGACCCCGATGGCGCTTCGGTTTCCCGAAGGTTCGCCTCGGGGCATTGTCGTTATTTGGCCGGGCTTTGGCATGGGTGCTCGCTACTACCGGCCGATTGCCCAAGAGTTACAGCGTCGAGGTTTTTGCGTCCTGACCTCGGAGTTACGCGGCCAGGGTAACCAGACTGCGGTGGCCACCCGCCGTCACAATTGGGGCTACCAGGATTTAGCGTCGGTGGATTATCCCTTGGCGGTGGCTCGTGCTCGGAAGGAATTCGACCATCTGGCAGCAGGGGAGAAGCTTCCCGTTTATTTGCTGTGTCATTCCATGGGCGGCCAGATTGCTTCTCTGTATTTGGCCCGACCGGAAGCGGATGTGGCCGGCGTGGTGATGGTCGGATCCGGCACCCCGCACTATAGGTGTTTTACTGGCAACGAGTACAAGCGGCTTCGTTACGGTGCACCATTTATGCAGGTGGTATCCCAGATTTTGGGTTATTGGCCGGCAGGCAGGTTCGATGTGGCCGGTTACGGTCGGCAGGCTCGCAATCATGTGGTGGAGTGGGCGCGCTTCTCGCGCACGGGCTTGCTGCGACCACGGGGTGCAGACATCGACTATGCCGCTGAGATGCCGAAAGTAACTACCCCAGCGTTATTGCTGAACTGTGGCGGTGACCGTGATTGCCCAGCGGAATCTGCGCAAGCGCTAGCTCGGATGTTGCCTAAGTCTGCGAAGTACGAGTTCATTGAGCAGCGCCTTGGCCATAATCAGTGGGCGCGTGAGCCACAGGCTGTGGTTGACCGTTTCGAGCGATTTATCGAGGAGAATTAAGCGGCAGTTCGCCGGCTGGTAATCTGCGCTTCTTAACGTAGATGCCTATGGCAACTTCACCTAAAAATATATCTGAGTTTTCCCGTCGACATTTCCTGCAGACTGCCGCAGGAGTCGGTGCCGTCACCGCTGCGAGCACGCTGCTGCCGCCATCATTGCGCCATGCACTCGCGCAGCCCCGACCGGCTGGCTCCCTCGACCAGGTTGAGCACGTTGTCGTGTTGATGCAGGAAAACCGCTCTTTTGATCACTACTTCGGCACTCTCCGAGGTGTGCGGGGGTACAACGACAATTCCGCTTTGCCGGGTGTTTTTAACCAGAGTGGGATTAGCCCGTACCTAATTCGAAACGCTGCGAATCGCGGTGATCTTTCGGTGGAGTACATTGCAAGTCTTCCGCACGGTTGGGAGGACGGGCAGATTGCACTAAACGGTGGACGCTGCAACGGCTGGATTGAGGCTAAGGGCAAAGGCACGATGGCCTGCTATGACCGTCAGGACATCGCGTTCCAATTCGCACTCGCAGAGACATTCACTATCTGTGATGGCTACTTTTCTTCAATGCCTACGTCGACAAGCCCGAACCGTAACTACCTCTTCTCGGGTGATACCCGAAAGGAACCGTGGGGGACTGGAGCGGTTGGCAATGCGGCGTACGAGTCGACGCACCCGGGGTACAGGTGGCGCACGTATGCCGAGGATCTCTCGGCGGCTGGGGTGCCATGGCGCGTCTACCAGGAGTGGGATAACTACACGGACAACAACCTGGATTTCTTCGCCGCGTTTCGAAATATTGGCCGCAAGGTCATCCGCGAGGCCGGACTGCCAGGGCTCGATCTGACTGGCTTTTATGAGTTGCTTGGGGCGATGGGTGATGGCACGCCGCCAACTGCAGAGCAGCAGCAGATGGTCGACCGCCTGAATGCCGCTGTGGAGAAGCTGCCTGAGGCGGAACGGGATCTCTATGATCGCGCGCTGCACCGCCGCCAGCCGGGCACGCTAACCGACGCTTTCCGACGGGATGTTGAATCTGGGGAGCTGCCAAAGGTGTCCTGGATTGTGCCTTCGGCCGCGGAAAGCGAGCACCCGGGAGCGTCCTCGCCGATTCAGTCGGCGAATATCACTTACCGCCTGTTGGATGCGTTGGCCTCCAACCCGGAGGTGTGGGCCAAGACCGTCTTCCTGATTAACTTTGACGAGTTTGATGGTTACTTCGACCATGTGGTGCCGCCGCTGCCGCCGAAGAATGAGCCGGGGGAGTGGTACCTGGGCAAGCCGAAGGGGCTCGGGTTCCGTGTCCCGATGACTGTCATTTCACCGTGGTCGGTGGGTGGTTTGGTGTCCTCAGAGGTCTTCGATCACACTTCGGTGATCCGTTTCCTGGAGCAAGTCACCGGCGTGAGCTGCGGAAATATCACTGATTGGCGTCGTCGGGTATGTGGTGATTTGGTATCCACACTCGACTTCTCGGCATCTGCGGGAATGCAGCTTCCAGAGCAGCCGGGGCCAGCACCGGAGTTTGTGAAGCGCTGGGAGGCGGAGCCGGCCGGTGACTATCCAGTGCAGGAGTCCGAGCAGGCGACCGCGCTGCCAACACCGTACCGGCTTCACGCCTACCTTAAAGACGGCAACCTTGTGCTGGTCAACGACGGTTCCCGTGAGGCTGTTTTCGCTGTTTACAGTGGTAACAAGGTAGAGCACCACACCGTGCTCGGCACATTAGAGCTGCGAATTGGACTTCTAGACCGCGAACTTACCGTGTGCGGCCCGGACCGCTTCCTGCGTGTGTTCAGCAAGACGGCGAAGGAGTTGCCGGAGGTCACTTTGGAGCACGTGTCGGGACGTGTTCTCGTCGGCGGGCAGGACCGAACGGCTGATTATGTCCGTGATGGCTGGTACGAGGTCGAGCTGACTGAAGGTGAGGCCACGGCGTATTACACGGGTCGACTGGAGTCCGGTAATCGCATTCCGACGAGCCCGTTCACCCGGAAAATCGACTAGGCCGCGTCTTTGGCTAAATGCCGCTTTTGACCAGTTTCCATGTCTCTGTGAATGACACTTCTTCGCCATTAGTGGTGAGGAGTATGTGCGCAAGTAGTGCGCCCAGCGCGGTGTTTCCGAAACTCAGTGGTTTCACGTGAAACGTTGCGTAAGCGACCGCTTGTGCAGCCGCAGAAACCGTGGGAAAGCTGCGGTGACCAGCAATGACACCTGAGCTGGCGGCAGCAATGGCGCTGATTGCCCATGGTCGCACAAGTGTAGCGTCAGCCAATTCCGGCACTTTGGCCACCAGTTCGTCGGTAGCCGCCAGGATTGCGGCCTCGCTGAGAGGCTGAACTTGGGGCGCACTCATTCCTCTGCTCCCCGGGGGCTCGGGGAGCTCAACTTTCGCAGCAGCGCCATGTCGGTATCAGTCACACTTGCGGTGATTTCCCTGGCCTGGCCTTGTTGAAGGGCTCTCGCGGCGGCGGATTCAATGGCGCGAATGACGGCCTCGTGTTTGGATACGCCCCCCATTTGCGCCAGCAGCGCCAGGGCGGTGTCCTGTTCTTTCGTGAGCCTTAAGGTCATCGCCATCGTGCACTTGCTCCTTGCTACCTAGCCGCGCTTCTTAACTGCGCTGGTTTGTTTCCGCTATCAGGCCTAAAACCCCAGATTTGATACCACAATGGTATCGAAAAGTTGCACACGGCGTCGTAAAGCGGGCTCTAAGGCCCTGTAGAATGGATGCGAACCTCTTTTAAGTAAAGGAAGCAGTCATTGAGCGACGATAATAACAACGACGGCTCATCTTTCGGAAGTGGAGTATTGGGCCACCAGGTTCGCCCGATCGACATCAATGAAGAGATGCAGTCGAGCTATATCGACTACGCCATGAGCGTGATTGTTGGCCGTGCGCTGCCGGAGATCCGTGATGGTCTCAAGCCGGTGCACCGCCGCATTCTCTACGCCATGTTCGACAACGGCTACCGCCCGGAGCGCGGCTATGTGAAGTCCGCAAAGCCGGTTTCGGACACGATGGGTAACTACCACCCGCACGGCGACAGAGCTATTTACGACACCATGGTGCGCATGGCGCAGCCGTGGTCCATGCGCTATCCGCTTGTCGACGGTCAGGGTAACTTCGGCTCCCGCGGTGACGACGGCCCCGCAGCTATGCGTTACACCGAGGCCCGTCTGACGCCGTTGGCCATGGAAATGGTGCGCGACATTCGCGAAAACACCGTCGATTTCCAGCCGAACTACGACGGTCGTACGACAGAGCCGGTTATTCTGCCGTCGCGTGTCCCGCAGCTGTTGATGAACGGCTCCGGCGGTATTGCCGTCGGTATGGCCACCAACATCCCACCGCACAACCTCCGTGAGGTCGCGGATGCCATTAACTGGTGCCTGGACAACCCGGAAGCGGATGAAAAGACCACGCTGGATGCGGTCATGGAGCGCATCAAGGGTCCGGATTTCCCAACTGCCGCCCAGATTGTCGGCGACAAGGGCATCAAGGAGGCCTACACCACCGGTCGCGGTTCGATCCGCATGCGCGGTGTGACCTCGATTGAGCAGGAGGGCACTCGTCAGTCGATTGTCATCACTGAGCTGCCGTACCAGGTCAACCCGGACCGCATGATTGCCAACATCGCAGATCAGGTCAAGGACGGGCGTCTGCAGGGCATTGCCTCCATTGATGACGAATCTGATCTGAAGTGGGGCATGCGCATCGTCGTCAAGCTCAAGCGCGACGCCGTGCCGCGTGTGGTGCTGAACAACCTGTACAAGCACTCCCAGCTGCAGACCAGCTTCGGTGCGAACATGCTCGCCATCGTCGACGGTGTGCCACGCACGCTGCGTATTGACCAGATGGTGACGCTGTACGTCGCCCACCAGATTGAGGTCATTGTTCGACGGACCCAGTTCCGCCTGGACGAGAAGGAAAAGCGCGCCCATATCCTGCGCGGCCTGGTCAAGGCTCTGGATATGTTGGACGAGGTCATCGCCCTGATTCGCCGGTCCGCCACGGTTGATACCGCGCGCACGGGCCTGATGGGTCTGCTCGAAATCGACGAGATTCAGGCTGACGCCATTTTGGCGATGCAGCTGCGTCGCCTGGCTGCTCTGGAGCGCCAGAAGATCATTGACGAGTTGGCTGAGATCGAGCTCGAGATCGCCGACCTGAAGGACATCCTGGCCAAGCCGGAGCGTCAGCGCGCCATCGTCAAGGAAGAGCTGGGCGAGGTCGTGGAGAAGTACGGCGATGACCGTCGTACCCAGATTGTGGCCGCTGAGGGCGACGTCACCGAAGAGGACCTCATCGCCCGCGAAAACGTGGTTGTGACCATTACTTCCACGGGCTACGCCAAGCGCACCAAGGTCGATGCCTACAAGGCCCAGCGCCGTGGTGGCAAGGGCGTGCGCGGTGCGGACCTGAAGCAGGACGACATTGTCCGCCACTTCTTCGTCTGCTCCACGCACGACTGGATTTTGTTCTTCACCAACAAGGGTCGCGTCTACCGACTCAAGGCCTACGAACTGCCGGAGGCCACTCGCGCTGCCCGCGGCCAGCATGTCGCCAATCTGCTGGAGTTCCAGCCGGAGGAGCGTATCGCCGAGGTGCTGCAGATTCAGAGCTACCAGGACAGCCCGTACCTGGTGCTGGCCACCAGCGAGGGCAAGGTCAAGAAGTCTCGCCTGGAGGACTACGAGTCCGCTCGTTCCGCTGGCCTAATTGCCATCAACCTGCGCGAAGGCGACTCCCTCATCGGTGCTCGTCTGTGCTCTTCGGACGATGACCTGCTGCTCGTCTCCGAGCGCGGCCAGGCTATCCGCTTCACCGCCTCCGACGACGCGCTGCGCCCGATGGGCCGCGCCACTGCCGGTGTCCAGGGCATGCGCTTCAAGGGCGACGACAAGCTGCTCAGCATGGTCGTGGTCGAGGAAGAGCACAACCTGCTGGTCGCAACGACCGGCGGCTTCGGCAAGAAGACCAAGCTCAGCGAGTACACCCCGCAGAACCGCGGCGGTATGGGCGTGCTGACGCTCAAGTACGACCCGAAGCGTGGTCCGCTGATGGGCGCCCTGGTGGTGGACAACGACGACGAAATCTTCGCTGTCACCTCCGCCGGCGACATCATCCGCACCAACGTCAACGAGATTCGCGCCACCTCGCGTGCCACTAAGGGCGTGCGCCTGGTCAACCTCGCTGACGGCGTGGAACTGCTGGCTATCGACCGCAACGTCGAGGATGAGGGCGAAGAGACCGCTTCTAAGGTCTCTGAGGCCGGAACCTTGGACGTAGTCCCGAAGCGCACCGGCGCCACCAAGAGCACCGGCGCTGCCGAGTCCGGTGACTCGGAGGCGGAGAAGGAGTAAGCGCATGGCCGAAACTAACTTGGTAGTCGACAAGGTGAGCCCCTGGTCCGCCATGCGCATTACGGCGGCCACTGGTTTCATTTGCTTCCTCGTCTGGCTTGCCGCGGTTGGCCTGCTCTACCTCTTGCTCTCCGGGATGGGATTGCTCGCTCCGATTAGTGAAATGGTCGGCGGGGAGGATTCCATCAGCGCGGGTCTCGTCCTTGGCCTGGCGGCCGCTGTAGGAGCGCTGTGGTGGGTGCTGTCGATTGGGCTCATGGCCCTCGGCGCGGTCATCTACAACGCTTGCGGCGGTCTCGTCGGAGGTCTCAAGATTTCGCTTGCCGACGACGACTAGGCTGCCTAGCCTCCCGCTGGCCCCGGTGTCACCCCCGTTCGGTGGCCCCGGGGCCGCGTTGGTTCAGAGGTGTTTTCAGTGATCTGGTTATGGAGTAGCCGTAATGACTACTTAATGACTGCTTTTTAACTCAATATTTAGGCCGCTGACCAGTCGATTTGTGAAGTGTCATGGTTACGGGTTAAGTTATATCTCGTTCCACGGGGCCTATAGCTCAGGCGGTTAGAGCACTTCGCTGATAACGAAGGGGTCGGAGGTTCAAGTCCTCCTAGGCCCACTGCCGAACAAGGTATAATTGCTCGGTGTACGGGGCTTTAGCTCAATTGGTAGAGCACCTGCTTTGCAAGCAGGAGGTCAGGGGTTCGATTCCCCTAAGCTCCACACGGAACAAAATCCCCCGGTCGTAAGGCCGGGGGATTTTTGCGTTTTGGGGATGTAGAAGGGGAGGGGGCAAGAACGCCGAGTTACTGACTGCGTTTATGACAAAAATGGCGTGAAAAATGGCTTGAAACTGTCATAAACTTGCACAGTTTCACATTTGCAGCC
>NZ_KV836135.1:0-22484 GCF_001838255.1 Corynebacterium sp. HMSC073B01
ATTTTTGTCATAAACGTAGTCAGTAACTCGCATTGAGGACTAAGTAGTAAATGGTGCCGACCCGGTGGCACGCCGACCGGACACGCTTTTTGACTATTCGCCCTTGATGCCTGGCAACGATCGCCCAAGCAACAAGAAAGGGGCTCCAACCGTTCGGTTGGAGCCCCTTAGCGTTTACACGCCAACTGGCGAAGACCAGTCAATGAGACCTACTTGAGAGCCTCTTCCAGCAGAGCCTTCTCCTCAATCTGGTGGACCTTAGCCACACCAGTTGCGGTGGAGGACTGTGCACGGCGGGAAACGCGGGTCAGCTTCGGCATATCCGGCAGAACCTCTGGGAGGTTCAGTGCCAGGAACGGCCACGGACCCTGGTTAGCCGGCTCATCCTGAACCCAGCGGACTTCCTCAAGATCCGGGTAGGACTCGAAGATGTCGCGGAGGCGGTTGTGCGGCAGCGGGTGCAGCATCTCCAGGCGAGCGATTGCAAGATCGTCGCGCTTGTCCTTCTTACGCTTCTTCTCCAGCTCCCAGTAGATCTTGCCGGAGCAGAGCAGCAGGGTCTTGATGCCGGACTTGTCCTTGGACTCGAAGTTCGGGTCATCGATGACCGAGCGGAACTTGTTCGGGTTGGTGAAGTCCTCGACAGCAGACGCTGCCATCTTGTTGCGCAGCATCGACTTCGGCGAGAACACAACCAGCGGACGGTGCAGGTCGGACAGGACGTGGCGACGCAGCAGGTGGAAGTAGTTAGCCGGCTCGGACGGCTGAGCAACGGTGTAGGAGCCCTCGGCTGCGAGCTGCAGGAAGCGCTCGATACGTGCCGAAGAGTGGTCCGGGCCCATGCCCTCGTAGCCGTGCGGTAGCAGCAGAATCAGCTTGGAGGTCTGACCCCACTTGGCCTCGCCGGAGGAAACGTACTGGTCAATGGTGGTCTGAGCGCCGTTGGCGAAGTCACCGAACTGTGCTTCCCAGAACACTGCTGCGTCCGGGTTACCCAGGGTGTAGCCGTACTCGAAGCCCATGCCTGCGTACTCGGTCAGAGCCGAGTTGTAAATCATGAAGCGACCACCGTTCTTGGACTTACCGTAGGCGTCGATCGGGTTGTATTCCGAACCGTCCTCGGAGTCAATCAGAACTGCGTGGCGAGAGGTAAAGGTACCGCGGCGGACATCCTCACCTGCGAAGCGGACGTCGATGCCAGCACCGGTGAAGGAGCCGATTGCCAGCAGCTCGGCCATACCCCAGTCGATGCCACCTTCCTGAGTCATCTCCGCGCGCTTCTTAGCGACCGGCGCAACACGCGGGTGAATCTTGAAGCCCTCAGGGAGGTTGACGTAAGACTGACCAATCTCGACGATTTCAGCCTTCTCGATGCCGGTCTTCAGACCATGCGGCAGCGGCTGAGAGCCTGCAATACCGGACTGTTCGCCCGGCTTTGCGTCCTGTGCTGCGCGGACCTCGTTGAAGACAGCTTCCATCTGGTCGTGGAAGTCTCGGCGAACTGCCTCGTACTCTTCCTCGGAAATGTCACCGCGACCAATCAGGTCCTCGGTGTACTGAGCGCGGACGCTTTCCTTTTCGTCGATGACCTTGTACATCAGCGGCTGAGTCATGGACGGGTCATCGGCCTCGTTGTGGCCGCGCTTGCGGTAGCAAACCAGGTCGATGAAGACGTCCTTGCCGTAGCGGTTACGGTACTCAACAGCCAGCTGGCCGACCCAGACGACAGCCTCCGGGTCGTCACCGTTGACGTGGAAGACCGGGCAGCCGTATGCCTTGGCGATGTCGGTTGCGTAGTAGGAGGAGCGACCGGAGTCCGGCGAAGTGGTGAAGCCGATCTGATTGTTCACCACGATGTGGACGGTACCGCCGACCTTGTAACCACGCAGGGACATGAGGTTCAGGGTCTCCTGGACAATGCCCAGGCCGGCGAAGGATGCGTCACCGTGCAGCAGCAGCGGCATGACGGAGTAGCCCTCTTCGCCCTTGTTGATCTTGTCCTGGCGTGCACGAGCAAGACCCTCAACGACCGGGTTGACGGCCTCGAGGTGGGACGGGTTCGCAGTCAGGGTGACGTCAATCTCGCCCTCGCCGAACATCTGGATGTGACGGCCAGTAGTACCCAGGTGGTACTTGACGTCACCAGAACCGCCGACCTGTGCCGGGTCGATGTTGCCTTCGAACTCGGTGAAGATCTGGCGCAGTGGCTTGCCGACGATGTTTGCGAGCACATTCAGTCGACCGCGGTGTGGCATACCGATGACGACCTCATCCAGGCCAGCACCAGCAGCGGTGTCAATGGCGGAGTCCATCAGCGGAATCAGCGACTCTGCGCCCTCAAGGGAGAAGCGCTTCTGGCCGACGTACTTGGTCTGCAGGAAGTTCTCGAATGCCTCTGCGGCGTTTAGCTTCTGCAGGATGTACTTCTGCTCAGCGTGGGACGGCTTTGGCTGGCCGCCCTCAATGCGCTCTTCCAGCCACTCGCGCTCTTCGCGGTCGAGAATGTGAGCGTACTCGGAACCGACCTTGAGGCAGTATGCGTTGCGAAGGCGAGAGAGAACCTCGCGCAGCGTCATCGTCTCCTTGCCGCCGAAACCACCGACGTTGAAGGTACGGTCCAGATCCCACAGGGTCAGACCGTGTTCCTCAATATCGAGGTCAGCGTGGTTCGGAGCAGAAGTATTTGGCTGGTCAGAACGCAGCGGGTCAATGTCAGCCAGCAAGTGACCGCGGGAACGGTAGGCCTCAATCAGACGCATGACGCGGGTGTTCTTGTCAATACCCGTGTTCGGCAGATCCTGCGCCCAACGGATTGGGGTGTAAGGAACATGCATGGTCTGGAAAATGTGGTCCCAGAACTTGTCGTCGACAAGCAGATTGCTCATCGTGCGCAGGAACTCACCGGACTCTGCACCCTGGATGATGCGGTGATCGTAAGTAGAGGTGATGGTCACCAGCTTGCCGATGCCCATCTCTGCCAGACGGTCCGCGGAAGCACCGGCGAACTCAGCCGGGTAATCCATGGAGCCGACACCGATAATCGCGCCCTGCCCCTTGGTAAGGCGCGGGACGGAGTGGCGAGTACCGATACTGCCCGGGTTGGTCAGGGAAATGGTGACGCCCTGGAAGTCCTTACCGGTCAGCTTGCCGTGGCGAGCACGAACGACGATGTCCTCGTAGGCGTCGACGAACTGCTTGAAGGTCAGGGTTTCACACTCGCGGATAGCAGCAACTACGAGCGAACGAGAGCCGTCCTTAGCTGGCATATCAATGGCCAGGCCGAGGTTAATGTGCTCCGGGGTAACCAGAACTGGCTTGCCGTCAACCACCTTGTAGTTGTTGTTCATGTCCGGGTGGAGCATGACAGCCTTCACCATGGCGTAACCAATGATGTGGGTGAAGGAGATCTTGCCGCCGCGAGCGCGTGCCAGATGATTGTTAACCAAGGTGCGGTTTTCAAACATCAGACGTGCCGGCATATCGCGAACCGACGTAGCGGTCGGCATCTCCAGGGAGACATCCATGTTCTTAGCGATAGCTCGTGCGACGCCCTTCAGAGGCTCCTCGCCGGATTCAACAGCCGAAACCTTGGCTGCTGCATCCATTGGGGACTTCTTTGGCTTCGGGGACGCCGGCTTGTTCGGGGTCTTAGTGGGTTCGACCCCCTTGGATTCACGACGTCCGGTTGCCTTAGCTTCCTCCTTCGTGGCTGCTGCTGGCTTTGCCATATTGGAAAGGTCCTCGCCCTTTTGGGACGGGGTGTGGGTTGCGAAGAATTCGCGCCATTCCTGACCCACAGACTGTGGATCCTTCTGGAATTGCTGGTACATCTCGTCGACCAGCCATTCGTTCTGGCCGAAGCTCATGTCGCTGCTCACGGCAGGTACTCGCCTCTTTTCGTCTTAGTTTTACTAACTCACGTTTATTCTAATTAGCGCAAGCGTCAAAGTGTCATTCAAGGATAACGAAAATTCTGAATTACTACACCGTCGCGCTCCCCATATGGTACTTGCTCCAGAGCTCTGCGTATTGGCCACCCGCCGCTAGAAGTTCATCATGGGAGCCGTCTTCGACAATACGCCCGTGGTCAAGTACCAAAATCCGGTTGGCCCGAGCCGCCGTAGCCAGGCGGTGGGCCACAATAATTGCCGAGCGTTGACGCGACGCACGGTCAGTGGCTTCAAGGATTGCCGACTCTGTTGCAGGGTCGAGTGTCGCGGTGGCTTCGTCGAGAAGCAGCAGTTCAGGACGCATCATTTCGGCACGAGCGAGTGCGATGAGCTGACGCTGTCCGGAGGAGAGCCCTCGGCCATCTGGGCCGACGGGGTGGTGGAAGCCACCGGGCAGGCTGGCAATGGTGCTGAGGGCACCGACGTTTTTCGCGGCCTGCTGAATTTCAGCATGACTGCTCTCCGGTAGACCGTAGGAAATATTTGTTGCTACTGTCCCCGAAAACAGGTGTGATTCTTGGGGGACATAGCCGAGGGTGCGTCGCCAATCGTTAAGAGGGAACTCGCGGATGTCAGTTTCGGAGGCTCGCACCACGCCGCCAACTGGGTCGTAGAAACGGGCAAACAACTTAATGATTGTTGATTTTCCGGCGCCGGTGGATCCGACAATTGCGACTGTTTCTCCGGCAGGAATCTGCAAATCGAGAGCATCGAGAACCTGCGGGCGTTCGTGCTCAGAGTCGGCGGCGGGGTAGGAGAAAGCTACCTTGTCTAAGCGCAGGTCGCCAGCAGCTGCGCGGGACGCGCCGTCAGTAGTGCCGTGATCTGGCATGGGGACGGTCTGTAGGAGGTCATCAATGCGATTGAGGCCGACCTTCGCCTGCTGGTAGCCGTCGAAAACATGGGACAGCTGCTGAATCGGGCCAAAGAGCATTCCTAGGTACAGCGTGAAGGCGACGAGTACGCCGGGCGTCGTGGTTCCCGAAGCAACCTGTTGGGCACCGACAGCCAATACCGCGGCTGTTGCCAACTCAGAGACGAAGTTGATGCCGGGGAAGAATAGAGCCACGGCCAGCTGCGCTCGCTGACGAATTGCGCGGTACTTATCGGATTCCTCGGCAAAGGAAGATTCGATATCGGCGACGCGGTGGTACATCTGAATCTCGCGAAGCCCACCAATGGTCTCCTGAAAATCAGCGTTGACCAAGGAGAGCTGCTCGCGTGCAAACTTGTATAGGCGCGAGGAGATTCGGCGGAATACCAGGGTGGCCACCACAATGATGGGAAGCGATGCCAACGCCACTGCGGCGAGTGACACCTGTGTGGCAAGCAACAGCGCTGTGACACCGAGCAGAGTAAACGCGGCGATTGCCCCTTCTGCCAGTCCCGTTTGCAGGAAAGAGGAGAGCGCATCGATGTCGGTTGTCATCCTCGTCATGATGGCGCCCGAGCGATTGGCCTCGAAGTAGTTAATGCCAAGCGACTGCAGGTGACGGTAGCAACGCACACGCAGGGCATAGAGCAGCCGCTCACCAGTGCGCGCAGTAATAACAGCATTTGTGGCTACGGCAAGCCAACTGATGAGGACCGTCGCCAAGCCACCTGCGGCGCAGGCCCACAGCACGGCCTCATTGTGCTCACTGATGCCGTGGTCAATGGCGTAGCGCACGAGCATGGGGAACGCCAGATCGGCGACGGCAATGAGGGCGAGCAGCGCAATGACACTTATAAATAGGCCACGGACATAGGACAGCAACCGGCGCAGAGAAAAAAGCTCGGAGTTGTCGAGTGCCGCAGCGGGCACACGCGGTTTTTCGGTAGCGGGTGGGAGGTTTCGCACGCGCTCGAGTAGCTCCGGCGTCGCAGGCGCATTGGCGAGAGCCGCCCCCATGCCACCACGACCGCCGCCGCGGCCACCGGGGCCACCGGGTCCACCTGGACCGCCTGGACCTCCTCCGGCTCGGCCAACCCCGCGGCTCATTTGAGAAGTGGCACCTCCGGGAAGCCGCGCAGCGGTGTCTGGCGTGGAGTTGTCGGAGGTTGGCGCGGATTCGTCGGGCCAGAGTTCCTCGGGGCTGGGGTCTTCGCTGTCGATGGGGTCGAGAACAAGGTTTTCGATTTCGGGGTAGGCGCTCTGGTCGATGTCCATCAGCTCGGTGAAGCGCGGATGAGAAGTAATCAGTTCGGCCTTGGTGCCAATGCCGGTGATGGCACCGTCTTCGAAAATGGCGATGTGGTCCGCCTGCTCGAGAGTGGAAGATCGATGCGCCACGATGACGATAGTCGTTTCCGCCAGCTGCGAGGTCAGCGCGTTGAAGATTTCTAACTCTGTTGCAGCATCGATTGCTGAGGTCGCGTCGTCGAGAACCAAAACTCGAGGACGGGCGAGGAATGCCCGTGCTAACGCGACGCGTTGAGCTTGTCCGCCGGAGAGATTATGCCCGCGCTCGCCGATGGCTGTGTCCCACCCCTGAGGCAGGTCGTCGACGAAGTTGACCTGGGCGGCGGTCGCTGCGGCGACAATCTCTTCCTGGGACGCCGCGGGATTGGCGAATGCGATGTTCTCACGCAATGTGCCCGCAAATAGATAAGGAGTGTCCGGAACGACAGTAATAGCGTCATATACGTCGCTGGAGAGAATGCGCGCGGTATCTGTGGATGTGCCGTGGCTGGGCGCATCGATAGTGATAGTTCCCGAATCCGGCAGATAGTGACGGCCGAGCAACTCCGTGGCGATAGTCTTTCCGGACCCCGGTGGGCCAATCAACGCTAAGGTCGCCCCTGGTGCGACGGAGAATGAGACATCGTCGATAAGCGTGCGTCCGCCACGGCTGTGAGTGACGTGGTTGAAGGTGATGCCAACAGGGCCGTCGGGGAGAGGAAGCGCGTCGGTGGGTTCGGGGTTGTCTGGTCGGGCGTCGATGACATCGGAAATGCGGTCGATGCTTGCCGACGTCAGCTGTATCGAGATGACCATGTTGGAGACCAGACGCGACAGGGCAGTCAGGCTGGTGAGATACGTGGCAAAAGCTACGAACGTGCCTAGGGTGATGTGTCCGTTAATCGCGAGCCAGCCACCGACCGCGATATTTCCGACGAGGGACAGTTGCGGCAACGACTGTAGCGCCGGTTGGAATCGAGCGCTGAGTTTTGCCGCTCGCAGGCGTAGGGAATAGAGGAGCGACGAGTTACGCTCCATCTTCGCAACTTCGTTGTCACCCTGCGCAAACGCCTTAACAACGCGGATGCCGGAAACGGTTTCCTCGACTTGTCCGGCGATCTCGCCTGCTTGCTGTTGGGCAGCCCAGGTTGCGGCATGGAGTTTGTCACGAGAATTCACTGCAATGTAGACAATCGCTGGCACCACGGCGAGGCCGACCAGTGTCAGGGGCAGCGAGAGGGCGAGCATGATGCCGATTGTGATGAACAGCTTGACGACGGATCCCAGTGTCAACGGCAACATCGCCAGTAGTCCGGACACTGCCTGGAGGTCGGAAATTGACCGCGATACAACCTGGCCGGTGTTGACTCGGTCTTGTGCTGGACCATCGAGGTTTTGTAGGGAGCGAAGGATCTTTAGTCGCAGGTCGTGCTGAACATCAATGGAGAGTTTGCCGGAGAAGAATCTGCGCCCCACCTGGGCGACGAAGCGTACTAACGCGATGGCCAGAAAGACGGAAATGACTGCCTGCAGGGGAGTTAGGGAAGGCAGTAGGCGCGCGGGGACACCGCCATCGGAAGAGCCCGTTGCCACATCAATGGCATCTCTAGTGAGAAGCGGAAGTACGGACTCCAGCCCGACAACGATTAGCGCTGCAACAATGACACCATAGAGCGGTAGTGGCCTGTGAAGAGACTGTTTCCACAAGAACTTCATGGGAGAGGTTCTGAGGGGTTTGCTCTGGGCCATGGTGGGTACCGCTCTTCCATTGAAAAACGTCGCTGAAGGGTAATCGGGGTAAGAGGAACTACTTATTCTTCTTTTTCTTCGGCCACTTCAGCGCCGAGGGAATAGAGAACCTCGATGACTTTGAGTCCTTCTTCGAGTCCTCCGAGGTGTTGGATTTAGCCGGTAGCTTTCGTTCAAAGTCCGACCAATCCTGGGGAAGCGGGCCCAGAGATGCGCGAGTGGAGCTGATAAGAATGCCACCGAGCTTGCGGTTGGCGGAGGCCCCAACCACGGCGCCAATTCCAAATGGCAAAATCTTACCGATGATGGCCAGGCGAGCGTTCTTCATCAAGCGCTTGCGTGCCTCGCGAATCAGCAGGCGGTTTGCTGCACCCAGCTGCGGAACGCCAAGCCGTGGCAGTAGAGAATTTACGGAAGTTTTGGTCTGCTTCCGCAGCGATTCCTCGCCAAGCAGAGAGGCCATAATAGCTGTCCCCTCAGAGCCGCTCATGGCCGCAAGAATCAGCGTGCGACGGCGTTGCGGATCGGTGATGTCAATATTGCGCAGGGTTGCTGAGGCCAGTGTGTACCAGGCTGATGCTTCCAGGAACAGCAGCGATTCACCGGTAACCGCAGCCAAGCCCGTAATCATGCCGACGCCGGGAAGAACCGCACTGCCGCCGGCGGCACCACCGGTGCCGGTGACCAGGTTGAGGTAGTGGGAATCAATACGTTCTTGTACCTGCGCCGGAGTTTCATCTTTTTTGCGCTTGTGCAGGGAACTGACGTACCCGGTGATGGCAGACGACTGCCAGCTCATGGTCTTATCCAGGGTTTGGATAAGAAGGGTTCCCAGTTTTCCGGCATCACGTTCGATCGCTTCGGGGGTTGAGTTCACCGCATCAGTTACTGTGCGAGTTGAATCCTTCTTCGTCTTTTGGAACAAAGTAGTAGACCTCCTAAACGGGTCCGTTGAGAGCCATATGCCCATATAAACACTACTGAGCTGTGGGGAAATTCCGTAGTCGGTGGAAAAATAGACAGGTGTACGGCGATTAACACAGTCGATAGAAGGATGAGACTGGTGAACGATGTCACGCGGGGTGCCGCATTGCCTCCCGAGTACTCCCAGCTTTTGGCGGACTTTCCTCGGTTTTCCGCAGATGTCACGCCTCACGACGGCGCTGCGGAGTGGCACCTTTCTACCGAAGCTGTAGCCGCCGGAATTGAGGCTGGGAGAAAGCTGTTTCCCATGCCCGAGGTTGAGGTGGATACCCGTTTCCAGGCCCAGTTGTGGTGGTGGTCCATGTGCGGAGCATTGGTAGGGCCATCGCTGGCATGCGTGTTGGTGTCCGATCGAGTTCCAGTGTGGCAGTGGTCTTCTTGGCTCACATTTCTTCGAGATGACTATTGGGTTGGGTTCCAAGCTCAACAGTTTGAAAGCATTTCCGCTGAGGATGCGGATGAGCTGAAGGATTCCGGCGAAGCACTGGCTCATTTCTTGGAGCCGTTGGCTCAGGTTGTTGGAGAAGTCGGGGAAATCAAGCCTGCCCCTCTTTGGGCCGTGGCTGCCGATGCCGTAGCTAACGCCGCAATATCCGCCGGTAATGAGCTGATGGAGCCCTGGCGTGGAGCGCTTATTGGCAAACATGTCGTTGAGGGAATACAGCGAGTACATCGGGTCCCTCTTCCTCGTTTCATGGATTCCTGCGGAGGCGAGGTGCGCCCCTGGGATGAAGCCGCTGCTGAATCGGGAGAAGAACCGGACTTCGATGTAGTTACTCACCTGGAGAGGGCTACTTGCTGCATGATTTATCACAGCCCAGATGCCGATCTGTGTGTCTCCTGTCCAAAACGTTCTCGTGAGGAACGCCATCAACTCTGGGCACGCTACTGAGCGCTCTGTTTTCGAGAATCGACAGCTGGCGGCCTGCTCCTCAACCGACCGCGTTGGCGGCTTTGCAGCAGCACGCACGCTGCCGGCGCGATCTTTCGCAGCAATTGCCGGGGGCATGAGCCACCCCATGATTGCGCGTTTGTCGCTACGATTGGCTGCGGGTAGAGGCCAATTATCTTTCAAGGGAGGATTCCACCCATGAGCTTTTTCGAGCAGATTGCTGCGGCACTGGACCGCGAGGGCATTGAAAGCCGTGTCAACGATGACACCCTCTTCGTTCCCATTACCTCTGACCTGGAGGTTCAGTTCGTCACCATTGATGAGGACATCCCGGCTGCCGAAGTTTACGTAGCCGCTGCCGATGTGGATGATGAGGACGACGAGTTCGAAGCTGTTCTGGTCTCCGCTGTATTCTCCGTCGAAGACGCCGTCGCGGCAGTCGCCCACCATGTAGCTACTGACCAGGTTGTTGGCCTGCTGCGCACTCTGCTCGATGGTGATGATGACCGCATTGCTGACCTGGAGTTTGAACAGGACCCCGAAGAGGCAACCTTGGTCACCTCCGAAGTTGGTACCTCCTCGTTGGTCCAGGTTTTGGTAACTGCCCACAACAACGAGCCCAGCGCACACGTCCGCTTCATCTCCCAGGACGCGAACTTGGACGACATTGTCGACCAGGCCATCGCAGAGTTCTGGGACTCGGACACCGAAACGGTTCTCACCGATGATGACCGTCGCAAGATGTTCGCTGACCTCTACTCTGACATCCAGACCTTGCGCAATGAGGTTCTGACGCTGGGCACCTTCAAGGACTTTGACAAGCTGATGGATGTCCTTGCGCTCGTGGTAGACCGCGCAGAGGAATGGGAAGATCAGCTGGCACCCGTCGATGACGGGTACGCGGAGTATATCTACTCTGATCACGTTGCCTCCTTGGACGGGGATGATGATGACGATGACGACGATGATGACCTCTATGACGATGGCGACTATGACGACGAGGACGACGAAGAAGGCGACGACAGCGAGTAGCCGTACTGTGGCAGCACTGTGACCAGTGCTAAGCCGCTGATGGGCGAGAAGAAAAGAGCTCGTTAGGACACGGCAGTGGCCGCGCGCCCCTGGTGCCAATCCAGCTATAACGGCGCCCGGGGAGTGCGAGGGCAGTGCCGTTTTCGTGTATCTTGCTGCAGTCCTGCGCACGATGGAGAGCCTCAGCCACAGCCCGAGTACGTCGGCGGTTTTCTTCCCGCGTCCGATTCGAACCGCCAATTCCGCGGAGGACTACCTCCGATGAGGATGCCACCTTGACGGAAACGGAGTACATGAACATGGGCTCATCCTTCAGGATGAAGTATTCCGCGTGCACGTCGGCAAGCTGAGAGACCAGTGCGCGAGGAAGCGCTATCCGCGACGCGCGGACGGTGACCACAGGCCCGTCGGGAAGCGAAAAGGTGTGATCTAGCGCGCCGGGCGAATGCCTACGGGCGATGGTGGGGTGGCAGAGGATTGTGCGGATGAGGTCGAGGTCTTCGAAACATTCTGCACGGTAGGTAGCGGATAGTGGGGGAAGAGCTAGGCGGCGATGAATGGGAAACTCGTCTGCTGTGTTCATGGCTCACAAGTTATCGAACACCCCGGACTCGCATTTTCGAACATATAGAACTAATGTTCGAGATATGTTTAGCATCAATTGGCTACCCAAGTGGGGGTAGTCAATTGGCTAGGTGCCTGGTGTTATTGCAGGGACATGTGGGGTTGTGGAAACGATTCGATAACGACTTTTGTAAAAGTCCAAGAGTCTGAGAAAACGCTATTTCTGGGGGTGGGGTGGTGGATTAGTGTGGGGGATGGTCCTAAAGGAAAACTAAAAATTTGAAAGATTCGTCTCAATGAAGCACGCAAGAAGTCGAATGGCGGTATCGGCTTTCGCAGCACTTTTGTCCTTAGCAGCCCCGGTCGCGGCACATGCTGTCGTGGTTGGTCCGGGTGACCCGATTCGAACTCCCATGGAGGGAAGCCCGTGGGATGGGCACCGAAATGTCAACTCGCCGATGTGTTCGGCGGGTGTTCCGGGAGCGGTGACGGACCGCAATGGGGAAAAGCATCGGGTCATGTTGACCGCAGGGCACTGTGTGAATGATGCTCCGGATGTGGGTCTGCCAATCGTTACCGGTGAGGTGTATGTGCCAACCACCGAAGGCGATAAGCGCATTGGTACGACAGGTGCTCACCGTTGGGAAGTGCCGCAGGAAGATGCCGGACTGGAGTCGTTGCCGGCGGCCTTTAATGGTGCAGACTATGGAGTAATCAACCTTGATCCAGACGTAGAAACTACCGGCGCAAGTTACTCCATCGATGAAAATGGTCAGAGCTACGGGGAGCCTGTAGCGATGACTGGCATTCAAGACAATGAAGATCTGCCGCGTGGCGAGGTCTCCTTCGATAATTTTGGCAAACCTATCTGTAAGGACGGCATGCGTACCGGACGTGCCTGTGGCTATCAGGTATTCCGGGCTCGAAACGGCATTTGGACGGTTGGTATCGGCGTTGACCACGGTGACTCGGGCGGAAATGCCTACGATCCGACCACAAATGAAGTTATTGGCGTGAATTCGATGACCTTCGGTCCGGTCTCGCGTGTGATGCCCGCGGATATTGCCATCCAGGAGGCCTACGGCATTCCCGACGGTCAAGTAAACGACCACTTCGAGGTATCGGATTCCACGGCTCAGCGCGACTCCACCTATCGCACCCTCAACGAGGATATGGCGGCGGATCAGGAGTACGCCCGGACGCAGAAT
Organism: Corynebacterium sp. HMSC073B01; assembly: GCF_001838255.1. Taxonomy (NCBI): domain Bacteria; kingdom Bacillati; phylum Actinomycetota; class Actinomycetes; order Mycobacteriales; family Corynebacteriaceae; genus Corynebacterium; species Corynebacterium sp. HMSC073B01. Next base: position 12,541 of record NZ_KV836135.1, read on the forward strand.
TCGCAGGGTTCTCAGGAAGGTTCTGTACCGCAGTTAACTGATCTTGTGGACCAGTTGCCGCAGTCGCCGCAACTGCCTGAGCTGCCACAATCGCCCCAATTGCCACAATCGTCACTGCCGTTTGAGCTGCCTCAGTTGGCAGAAATTCAGCTTCCAAGCTTTGAGGGCTAGCACCAGTCTGAGAATCTGACAAAAATCACCCCCGAACCGTTAAGAGAGCCAGAATCATCCAAGGCGGATGGTTCTGGCTCTTGCATTGCTGTTGAACAAACTTTTTGATGCGTAATGCGCGTGCCGTGAAGGCGATTGAACGGTTCCTCGACTGAGAATTTCACCCTAGGTTCCATTTTTGGAGAGCTTTGTAAAGGTGTCCCTAATACACTGAGAGGGACAAGTTTTCTGTACAGAAATGGAGTAGCGCACACTATGGTCAGTTCGAAGAAGGTCGCCACACTTACGGCTGCACTGTCGGTAGCTGCAGGTGGCTTTGTGCCCGGAATCGCGGTAGCTGAGGCTGCACCGGCAAACTCGGATGTTGTCATCGGCCCGGGCTCGCCGTTGCGAATGCCGTTCCCGAGCAGCAAGAACATCGATGGACGTCATGTTCAGTCCCCGATGTGCTCTCTGGGAGTTCCTGGCACCGTTGTGGATCAGAATGGCGTTTCGCATCGTGTCATCATGACTGCCGGCCACTGTGTTGTGGCGAAGGATACTGAAACCGGCGAAGAGGTCACCGGCCAGTTCTTCATCCCAACCAAGGATGGCGACAAGCTGGTCAACAAGGACTACATGGGCACCGATGTCATGCCGGAAGAGGGTGACTTCGACGAAAACACCACTATGCCGGAGTTCTTCAACGACCTCTTCAATAGCGGTGACTACGGCATCATTGAGGTTCAGGACGACATCAAGACCACCTCTATGTCCCACTCTGTTGATGAGTTCGGCAACGTCCACGGCGAGCCGGTTCAGATCGTCGGTATCGAGGACAAGCGCACTCTCGAGCCGATGGAGATTTCCTTCGACAACCTCGGTGAGCCCGTGTGCACCGACGGTTCCCGTACCGGCCGTGGCTGCGGCTTCCAGGTCTTCCGAGTCCGCAATGGTGTCTGGGCTATCGCTCCGATTGACCACGGCGATTCGGGCGGAAACGCTTTCAACCCGGAGACTCGCGAGGCCATTGGCGTTAACTCCATGGGCATCGGCCCGCTGAGTCGCTTCCAGCCGATTGACGTTGCTCTTGAAGAGCAGTACGACATCCCGGACGGCCAGGTCAACGAGCGCTTCAAGGTAGAGACCTCCACTGAACCGCAGTCCGAGTTCCGCACGATTGACGAGGACTCCCAGTACACCAAGCAGCACGTCCCACAGGAAGAGCCGGAGCTGGGCCCGATTGGCGAGCTGCTCCCAGAGGGCGTCGAGGTCCCGCCGGAGATTGCCGACATCATCTCGGAGAGCCCGTCTCTCCCGGAGCTGCCGATTCCGGAGCTGTCGGGTGCGACCGCTCAGGCAACGCAGTCTGTCAGCAACATTTCCTCGCAGGCGAACCTGCCGAGCCTGTTCTAATCAGGTCACCGCAGTCTCGTAGATAGGGCGTTCGCTTTACGACGCTCCGTTCAACCCCCTATTCCGCCACAGTGGCGGGGTAGGGGTTTGGCTTTCGTATTTTGGCCGCAAAATTATATAAGCTAAACGCACCAGCATACGAAAAGAGATATGCAGGAATCGAGTGATGGGACATTTTTTGCTATGAAGAGCTTTTCGACTGAGCTAGGCTATGACGATTCTGATGTGGAGTCAGTTGTAAACTACGCCGAAAAGATAGTCGGAAAATCTCTTCGAGAGGCACTTGGTGTCGAGGATTTGGATGATCCGAGGGTAAAGCGAGGGGCATTCGGTTCCGCGTTAGAGACACTCTATTTCAAGATTCCGGCTAACAGTAATGCAGAAGCAGACTTTACAAAAATAGGCGTCGAACTAAAAAGTACGCCGATGAAATTGACTAAAAAAGGTGATTATTCCGCAAAGGAACGTCTTGTCCTTTCGATGATTGACTACTTTTCACTCCCTGAGGAACAGTGGGTTGAGTCGCATCTGCTGGCCAAGATTAGCCGCATGCTATTAGTGGCATACCTTTTTGAAAAGGATAAGAATCCTGTCGATTACCAGGTTCTTCTCGCGAAGCTTTGGGAACTGTCGCAGGATGACATTGTCCAGCTTCGCAGTGACTGGGAATTGATTCAGGAGAAGGTCCGACGAGGACAAGCGCACACCATTTCATCTGGTGACACGATGTACCTGGAAGCCTGTACTAAGGCAGCGAATAGCACGATTACGCGGAAGCAGCCATTCTCGGATGAGCCGGCGAAGCCTCGGGCATGGGCCTTTAAGCGGAGTTATATTGATGTCATTCTCAACGGCATGCTTAATGCTCAAGAGATTGAACGAAAGCAATCAGAAGCAGATATGGATTTGCTTGGGCTGGTAAAGAAGCGATTCGCGCCGTATATGAATCGTACCCTTACTAGCTTGGCTGAAGGCTTGGGTTACAGTAACACCCGCCTTCCTAAGCATATTGGCAGTCTTATTGTTAAGAGTATTCTCGGTGTGGACAAGGAATCTGAAATTGCTGAGTTTGTAAAAGCTGGGATCGTCCCTAAGGTTATCCGTTTGAAGAGAAATGGAAAGCCCAAGGAATCCCTATCTTTTCCAAGGTTTTCCTACCGTGATTTGGTGGAGCAAGATTTCGAGCAAAGCGAGTTCAGTGAGCAGTTGGCGCAGAAGTACCTTTTTGTTGTCTTCTGCGAAGATGAGTCGAATCTTGGAGAGTTTCGACTAGCGGACGTACTGTTTTGGCAGATGCCTGACTCTGACTTGGTAGAGGCACGTGCATGTTACGACCTGATGCGGGAGCGTGTAATCGACGGGCGCGCTAGCGAGTCGGTTAAGAGTACGGAGAACCGTTGCTGTCACGTTCGGCCGAAGGCTCGAAACAAGGCAGATACAGCTGTTACTCCGCGAGGTGAAACTGTGGTCAAAAAGTCCTTTTGGTTGAACGCGGGGTACGTGGGTGATGAGATCAGTCGGGTTCTAAATTCCTAGAGATTTAGAAATAGTGTTCGAATAAGGCGGCGGTTTTGGTTAACTATCGGCCAGTTTGATCCGGCCTCTGTGTCATGGTTAGAATCACTCTGACGTATCAGAACACAGTAGCGATTGGAGAAACGTGTCTGATAAAACCATTCGCGTAGCCGAATTGTTCGCGGGAGTAGGTGGCTTTCGCCTCGGCTTAGACGGCTATCAGGATCAAAGCGACGGTATAGCATCTCTTCCGGCGGCAGGACCATTTGAGACCGTGTGGGCTAACCAGTGGGAACCACCAGGAACTCCAGCTCGCCAGTTTGCATGGCGCTGTTATGTAAACAGGTTCGGGGAGAACAGCTGTGTGAATGAAGACATCAACGTTGTTCTCGACAATGCGGAAGCCGGGCTGTTCGAAATTCCCGATGTAGACATGGTTGTGGGAGGGTTTCCGTGCCAGGACTACTCAGTTGCCAAACCGCTATCGCAAGCAGGTGGGATTGAAGGGAAAAAAGGTGTCCTCTGGTGGGATATCTACAGGTTCCTTAAGCTAAAGAGCCCCAAGTATGTCTTGTTGGAAAACGTTGATCGATTGCTGAAGAGCCCTGCTACTCAGCGAGGTCGCGACTTTGCAATTATGTTGTCGTGCTTCGGTGACCTCGGCTACTCCGTCGAGTGGAGGGTGATTAATAGTGCTGAGTATGGTTTTCCGCAGCGACGTAAGCGGGTCTACATCTATGCAGTTAAGAATCCCGGCACCTGGGAATTAGAGCAGCGCGCTAAGGATGGCATCATGGCCGCGGCTTTACCAATTGAGGAACCTCTGCATTTCACAGAAGTTGTGATTCCAGAGGATCCATATGAAGCAACAAAGACGTTTTCACTAGGTGCCAAGAAGTCTCCATTCGAAACTGGAGGCATAATGCAGAACTTCAAGGCGCTGACATTTTCTGTGGTTGAGTCCTATGATGGGCCTCGACAAGTTCTTGGGGATGTCCTTGTTGATGAGTCTGCTGTTCCAGATTCTTTCGTTATTCACGCGGATGAAGTTCATAAGTGGGAGTATCTGAAGGGTTCAAAGCGCGAAGAACGAGTCAATAAAAAGACTGGTTTTACGTATTTGTACAGTGAGGGGAGTATGTCCTTCCCGGACTCGACGGAAAAGCCCTCCCGAACGATTTTGACTGGTGAAGGCGGAAAATCGGCCTCCCGTTTCAAGCATGTGGTTAAGGTGGATGGAAGACTGCGTCGTCTAGTTCCAGATGAACTGGATGCTCTGCAAGGATTCCCTAAGGGATGGACGGACACAGGAATGACCGACGGCCATCGTGCCTTTTGCATGGGTAATGCACTAGTAGTTGGAATTCCTCATTTGATTGGCAAAGAGTTGGCCCGGCGAATTGAAAGTGAAATGGGCGACTCTGACTAGAGGTTTTAGAAAGGACCGTTACCTTGTCAGCTTCCCGTTCGCGCGACCTGCTTCGTCGTAAAGCAAAGTGCGAATCTCAGCCGGATATCGCATCGGAGGTGGGAAGCAAACCACAAGGTCGGGATTCTTGGCAGGGTGAATTAGACGGGACTAAACAGCCGATTCCGCGAGAGATTTGGATTCTGGTCAGCGCTGCGTTCATCATTGCGCTGGGCTTCGGTCTGATTGCACCGATCTTGCCGCAGTACGCGCGCAGCTTCGATGTGGGGGTGTTCGCGGCCAGCTTCGTGGTCAGTTCGTTCTCCATTTTCCGGCTAATCTTCGCGCCGGCATCGGGCTCACTGGTAGAGAAGCTCGGATATCGACGCACGTACCTAACCGGCATCAGTATTGTCGCGTTCTCGGCTTTGCTTGTCGGTATTGCGCAGACATATTGGCAACTGCTGGCGTTTCGTGCGCTCGGAGGCATCGGTTCGACGATGTTTACGGTCTCGGCAATGGGGCTGATTGTGCGGATTTCACCGCCGGAGATCCGCGGTAAGAGCTCGGCCGCCTACGGTACAGCCTTCCTGTTGGGCAATGTCTTTGGTCCAATCATTGGTGCTGCAATGGGCGCATGGGGCATGCGGATGCCGTTTTTCATCTACGGTGGGGCGCTGATCGTGGCAACGATTGTGGTCGGCATGTCGCTGAGTGCGGAGCATCTTCGCCATGTAGTGCCCAAGCGCACGACCCCGGTGCTGAAGTTCTCCGAGGCAATCCGTGACTCGGCATATCGAAGCGCACTAGTCGGAGCCTTCGCCAACGGTTGGTCGAACTTCGGCGTGCGCGTCGCGATTGTCCCGCTGTTCGCCGCGGCAACGTTTTCCCATGTTGGCGCCCCAGAACCGGGCAGCGATGGGGCAGTAGCCGCCACTGCCACAGCTGGTTTCGCGCTGACGGCCTTCGCGCTCGGCAATGTCACGGCATTGCAGTTTTCCGGCCGTCTTTCCGACCGCATCGGCCGTCGTCCACTGCTCATCACAGGACTGTTTATCAACGGCGTGTTCACTGGCGCTATCGGATTTAGCAGCGGTGCCATTCCGCTACTGATTCTCTCAGTCCTCGCCGGCTTCGGCGCTGGCATGATCAATCCATCGCAGCAGGCCGTGCTTGCCGACGTCATCGGTGCCAACCGTCAAGGTGGAAAGGTGCTCGCCAATTTCCAGATGGCTCAGGACTTCGGAGCGATTTCCGGCCCGCTGATTGTCGGCGCAATTGTGGATGCCGCAGGGTTCAAGGCCGGTTTCCTTGTTTGTGGTGTCATTTCGCTGGTCGCAATGGTGGGTTGGATTTTCGGGCGCGAGACTCTACCAGCCCACTCGTCGAACAGCGGAGCCAAAGAAGCCGAAGCGAAAACAGCTTAAGCAGAAGCGGATTTGCTAGTTTCCTTGCCTTCATCGAGCTTTCGGCAAATAGCCACGTAGATAGCGCCAGTGATGTTGTGCACCACAGCGGCCACCGCGCCGGGAAGCGCTGCCTCCGGGGTAAAGAACTTCGCTGCCATACCGGAGGACAGGCCAGCGGACTGTGTGCCGACCTCCACGGCCACCGTGCGCTTGCCCGCAGTCGGCATCCCCACCAGCTGGCCTGCAAAGAAGCCGAGCACGTAGCCCAGGACGTTGTGGATGATCACAGCCACAAACACAATCAGGCCAATGTTCGCCAGGCTCTCAGCGTTCTTGGCCACGGCACCGAAGACCACGCCACCGATACCGAGAATGGAAATCCACGGCAGGATTGGGAGGATCTTGTTAATAAAGGTATCGGCCACAAAGCGGATAATCAGACCGCCAATCACTGGCAGGAGGACTGTCTGACAGAGGCTCCAGGCCATCCCGAGGCCGTCGACCTCCGTGTGCGCGTCGGCAAGCACGAGCATAAGAAACGGCGTCATAATCGGCGAGACCAGTGTCGACACACTGGTCATGGCGACGGACAGCGCGACATCGCCACGCGACAGGTATGCGATGACATTCGACGAAGTGCCGCCCGGAACAGAGCCCAGCATGAGCAGACCAACAGCGAGTGCCGGGTTGAGTCCGAGGACTTTAGCCACGGCAATCGCTAGCAGCGGCATGATGACAAACTGCGCGATAACGCCGAAAAGAATCGCCAACGGGCGCTTAGCGACCTGCTTAAAGTCCGGAATGGTCAGGGTGAGGCCCATCGCGAACATGATGATCATCAGGAAATATGTGATGTAGTCCGTCAGCGGAGTAAACGGGGCGGGGAAGAAGAATGCCAGCGCCGAACCCGCCAAAATAAAGCCCGGAAATCCGAGAACCTCAATCATCGCCGAGAGCTTCGACGGTGCCCTATTTTCCTGCTCGCCATTCCCAGAAATCTCCTTGGGAGAATGTGGTTTTAGTGGGGACTGCCGGGGCGAAGACGGCTGCGTTTCTGGTGCGTTGTTATTGCTGGACATTCTCTAGCGACCTTGGGTTTATACGTTGCGAAATTGCAAAAATCCGCCGAACGGTGGGTGTTCCACGGCGGAAAATAGCTGATATGTGTACAAACGTGTAGGGAAAATGTTAACTACCTCACCCCATGCAATTGCAAAATAGGTACCCCGAAGTGGGTGCAATGTGCTCGCTTGACGACGGCCCCAGCGCCGGGCCTCATCCAAGAAATCGACCACCTTGTGTTGTGACCTTGCTGACGGGAAATGGTTTTTTGACCGACGGTGGCGTAGTCTGGGCAGTCAGTGTGAAATCCTGACGACAATGTCGCAGAGAATCTGGCAGCGGTATAAATTCGCTGGTGAAACGCTTGAGAGTGCATAGTGCATGATGGGCGCCCCTCCTCGGAAGTAAAAGCTGAATTGGGTTTGGGCGCAATTTTTCGAAGTATGTGCAAGAGAAGCGATGTCATCGCAATTCCGACGTGAGAGCACTGAAAAACAAGAACGTAAATTGGGCGGGTCATGTATGTGCGACCCAACTGTGAGTAATCAACTGTTGAATATTGAGTGTGTGGGCGAAAAGGCCCAGGAAGAGCCCCAAATGGCTAATAATGAAATGAATGGCAGCGTCGAGGAAAACCGCGAGGATCAGCGCGAAAACCGCGAGGACGCAATTGTGAAGGCCGAGGATGTAGTGGCCGAGGAAGCACCGGTGGTCGAAGAGAAGGCCGCTGAGGAAAAGACCGAAAAGGCTGAGGTCAAGGAAAAGGCCGAGAAGAAGGCCGAAAAGAACAAAGACGACAACGGCGACGACACCGTCGGCTTCGATGAGCTTGAGCTGCCGGATGACATTGTCAATGCAGTTCGCAAGGTTGGGTTTGAGACTCCGTCCCCAATTCAGGCTGCAACTATCCCGACTCTGATGAGCGGCCGCGACGTCGTCGGCCTGGCTCAGACTGGTACCGGTAAGACCGCGGCGTTTGCGCTGCCGATTCTGGCTCGCATTGATCGCTCCGTCCGTGCACCACAGGCTCTGGTGCTTGCTCCGACCCGTGAGCTGGCGCTGCAGGTTGCGGACTCCTTCCAGTCGTTTGCTGATCACCTGGGCAAGATTCAGGTCCTGCCAATCTACGGTGGTCAGTCCTATGGAGTGCAGCTGTCGGGTCTGCGCCGAGGTGCGCAGATTATCGTCGGCACGCCTGGTCGTGTCATCGACCACCTGGAGAAGGGCTCGCTGGACATTTCCGACCTGCGTTTCCTGGTGCTGGACGAGGCCGATGAGATGCTGCAGATGGGCTTCCAGGAGGATGTCGAGCGCATTCTTGCCGACACCCCGGATGACAAGCAGGTCGCGCTGTTCTCGGCTACCATGCCGGCTGCGATTCGTCGCCTGTCCAAGCAGTACCTGACGGAGCCGGAAGAGATTACCGTCAAGTCCCAGACTCGCACTGCGGACAACATTCGCCAGCGCTTCCTGATGGTCAGCCACCGCAACAAGCTGGACGCGCTGACCCGCATCCTCGAAGTCGAGGAATTCGAAGCGATGATCATGTTCGTGCGCACCAAGCACGAGACCGAGGAGCTCGCCGAGAAGCTGCGTGCCCGCGGATTCTCCGCTGCTGCCATCAACGGCGACATCCCGCAGACTCTCCGTGAGCGCACGATTGATCAGCTCAAGGACGGCCGCCTGGACATCCTGGTGGCAACCGATGTGGCTGCTCGTGGCCTGGACGTTGACCGCATTTCCCACGTGGTCAACTACGACATTCCGCACGACACCGAGTCCTACGTCCACCGCATCGGTCGTACCGGCCGCGCTGGCCGCTCCGGCGAGGCGCTGCTCTTTGTCACCCCGCGTGAGGGACGCCTGCTGCGCTCGATTGAGCGTGCAACCAAGTCGCAGCTGCACGAGATGAAGCTGCCGACCGTCGATGAGGTCAACGACTCTCGCAAGCAGAAGTTCGCTGATGACTTGACCGAGGCGCTTGCTGATTCGCAGGTTCCGGTCTTCCGTGAGCTCATCGAGGAGTACGCAGAAGAGCACGACACCCCACTGGTTGATATCGCCGCCGCTATCGCTGCGCAGGCACAGTCGGGCGACTTCCTAATGAAGGAACCGCCGCGTGGCCGTCGTAACGACCGTGACCGTGATCGTTTCGACCGCGACCGCAACCGTGGCCGCGATGGTCGCTCCCGCGGTGAGCGCGGTCAGGGCAAGCGCGCTGACCTGGTCGAATTCGACCGCGAGGGCACCGCAACCTACCGCATCAGCGTCGGTCGTCGCCAGCACGTCCGCCCGGGTGCCATCGTCGGCGCCATCGCCAACGAGGGTGGCCTGTCCTCCAAGGACTTCGGACACATCGACATCCGTGGCGACCACACACTGGTCGAACTGCCGGCCAACCTGCCGCAAGAAGTCATCAACAACCTCTCCGATACTCGCATCTCCGGCCAGCTCATTGGGCTGAAGCTTGACGACGGCACCTCGGTCGACGACAGCGATGACTACCGCGGTGGCCGTGGTGGCTACCGTGGCGATCGTCGTGATGGCGGCCGCGGTCGCGGAGGATACCGTGGTGGTCGCGGTCGCGATGACCGTCGTGGTGGTGGCCGTGGCCGTGGTGGCTACCGTGGAAACTTCGATGACGGTGACGATTTCGGTGGCCGTGGTCGCGGTCGCGATGACCGTCGTGGTGGCGGTCGCGGTCGCGGTGGCTACCGTGGTGGCCGTGATGACCGTCGCGGTGGTTACCGAGGCGGACGCCGCTAAACCTGCTAGGTGAGGTGAGCTGGGGGGGGGAGCGTCGTCAGGCGACAACCGACGACCGCCCTTGGCGCTGACCTAGAAAATAAAAAAACTGCCGGTGCGCATGTACTTCCAAGCCCTAAAAGTCGGGCCGAAACGTACAGGCGCACCGGCAGTTTTATTGTGTCTGAGCGTGAGCTCTAGATGAAGGGTTAAGTGACAAAAAGTGTGTCTGATTTTCA
>NZ_KV836136.1:0-19616 GCF_001838255.1 Corynebacterium sp. HMSC073B01
AAAATCAGACACACTTTTTGTCACTTAACCCTGCCTAGGAGCCGGCCAGCGTGTGCTGGTCGGCTTCGTCTTTGGGGCTTTATGCGGCGACGGGGCGTGGCGGGATTTCGCGGAAGAACTCCTTGTTTTTCAGCATCGCGTAGATGACATTGCATCGGCGTCGTGCCAGGCAGATGACTGCTGCGTTGTGGCGTTTTCCTTCAGCGCGTTTGCGTTCGTAATACCGCCGTGACGGTTCGTGGCTGCGGATAACTGCGAATGCGGAGTAGAACAAGGCGTTTTTCAGTCGTTTATTGCCTGACCGTGCCGGGAATTCACCTCTGATCGACGAACCGGATCGTCTAGTCACGGGTGCTATTCCAGCATAAGCAGCTAAGTGGCCAGCACTAGCGAAGTCGGAGCCATCACCGATCGCAAGAAGGATCTGCGCTGCGGTCTTGATGCCGACTCCGGGCATACTCATCAAGACCTCACAAAGAGGGAAATCAGCGAGCATCTCTTCAACCTGCTCAGCAATGGTGTTTCGTTGCTCTTTGAGGGCCTGGATGTTTGCAGCCAGTTGAGGAATTACTAACTCGGCGGCATCGCTTCCAGGCACGGTGACTGTTTGAGCTTTCAGCGCTGTAAAAATGTCGTCTACCAGCGGGGTGGGGTCTTTACGTGTGCGCTTGATCATCCAGTTCAACACTCGTTGGTATCCGGCTCTTTTTAGCCCCTGCGGTCCCTTGTAATGGATCAATAATTCCAGGATCGGCGTGCGAGTCAGGGTGCTACCAGCAAAAACTCGTTCCAGGCTGGGGTAGATCTGGGTGAGGACACTGCGAAGCCGATTGACAGTGCGAGTGCAATCGCGGGCGATGTCATCATCGAAGCCGGACAGCATCTTTAGGGCGGAGAGTACCTCATCATTGCGGTCGACGGCACGTAGCGTGTGGGGCATTGTGCGGGCGGTGTCGGCGATGATGAATGCGTCGCGTTTGTCTGTTTTTGCACGTCCCGGATAGAGATCTGCAGCTTTGCGCATCGCAAGACCTGGCAGGTATCCGACTTCGCAACCGCAGTCCCGGGCTACAGCAATCGGTAGTGCGCCGATGGTGTTGGGTTGGTCGACGATCACGAGCACGGTGCCAAGCTTCTGAAGCTGGTGAAAAACGCCTGCTAGTTCGGATTCGAGTTGAGGCAACGGTTTGTCGAAGACCTTGTTGCCATCACGGTCTAAGGCGCAGGCGTGGTGTTCAGATTTGCCGACGTCTAACCCAAGGAATATGTCGATGGAATGCTCCGGAGACATGATGAGCTCCTAGAAAACGAGATGGGTATGGCGTTGTTCCAGTCGCTGGTGTCATGACCTTCGTTGCAAGCACCCACGTTACAAAGAGACCTAGTTTAAAACTGGCCGTGTCCCTATCAGCTGTCATCGAAAGTCCTGGCACCCGGCGGCAACACCCCCCCGGATTATGGAAACTACAGGGCAGGTAAGCCATACCGGGACCAGCGACTATCCCCATTATCGGGGACACTCACAAGGTAACGGGAATGCGACCGGGGAAGCCCAACGCATGTGGGCCTCGAGCATTCGCGTTTTAGCGCTTCAGCCCCGCGATCATGGTCTTCAAGTTGCTGCGCAGGAAATCCTCGTAGGTTCCCGCGACCGTGCCCGGCTTGCCGAGCTCATCGGAGTGCAGTGGCTCGTCGAAGATCGGAATCCCGGCCTCCTTCGAGACGGTCTTCATGGGGCGCGTATCCACGTTCGACTCCACGAACAGGTGCTTCGGGCGCTTGTCCTTCAGCTGGCGCACGAGGTGTCCGATCTGCGCGGGGGAGCCGTTTTCATCCGTGTCGATCTGCCAGATATACAGCTGCTCCATGCCGTAGGTGTCGACCATGTATTGGAAGGCATGTTCACTGGCCACGAGCACACGATCCTCCTTCGGCAGCGCACCGATCTGCTCGCGGTAGTCGGCGTCGATGCTCTCCAGCATGGCCTTGTACTCCGCCCCCTTCTCCTCGATGTGCTCGGCACGCTCGGGCAGGGCCTCGGCCAGCGCCGCGGTCACGTTCTCGGCCATCGCGATGCCGACGGTCGGGTCCAGGAAGGCGTGCGGGTTGATCTCCTGATTGCCCTTTTCGTCCTTGAGGTACTTCGGTTCCACGCCCTTGGTGGCCTCGACCATCTGGGAATCGTCCAGGCCCGCGGTGTTTTTCAGTTTCGCGAGCCAGCCGTGCTCACCGCCCTCGAGGTTCAGCCCGTTGTAGAACAGCAGGTCGGCGTCGCTCGTCGCATCCAGGTCCGCGGGCAGGGGGTCGTAGTCGTGCGGGTCCGTGCCGGTCGGCACGAGGTTATGGACGTCCACCGCCTCGCCGCCGATCTCCTCCACCAGGTCCGCCAGCAGCGTGAAGGTGGTGACGACGTTCAGCTGCTCACCGTCTGCCTTCTCCTCCGTCGAGAAGGTCACGGCCCCGAACACGAGGGCACCGCCCACCAGGAGGGCCAACAGCGCGGCCAGTGGCTTATTGCCCAGCGAGCGAGCAATCAGTCCCTTGCCTGGCGCGAAGAGGAAAGCCAGCAGGAACAGCGCGCTGGCGGTCAGCACGATCGTCACGCCGGAGGACACGTTGTAGCTATAGCTCAGGAACAGCCCCACTACGGAGCTGAGCGCCGAGATCGCCACTGAAAGCCCGATCATCACTCCCAGCCGGTTCGTCAGCAGGTACGCCGCCGACGCCGGAGTGATCAGCAGGGAGACCACCAGGATCACGCCCACCGTCTGCAGGGAAATGACCGTCACCAGCGTGAGCACCACCATCAGCCCGTAGTGGATTGCCCGCACGGGCACGCCAGCCGACTGCGCCATGACGGGGTCGAAGGTGCTGAGCTTGAGCTCCTTGTAAAAGACCAGCGTGAGAATCAGCACGGCAGCGGCAATACCGATCGAGAGGTTGCGGTCGGCGTCCTGAACGGTCAGGACGTTGCCGAAGAGGATCTCCGTCAGATCCGTCGCCGTCTGCGCTTTCGCCATGAGCAGCACGCCGATCGCGAAGAAGGTGGAAAAGACGATGCCGATCGCCGAATCGTTCTTCACAGTGGAGCGTTCGCTGATCAGCCCGATCGCCAGTGTGGCGAGTAGACCCGCGACCACCGCCCCGAGGAAGAGGTTCGTGCCGAGCAGGTAGGAGGCCGCGACCCCCGGTAGTACGGCGTGCGAGATGGCGTCGCCGATCAGGGCCATGCCGCGCAGCACGATGAAGCTGCCGACGATGCCGCAGGCCACGCCCACGATCACCGAGGTGATCAGCGCTTTTTGCAGGTAGCCGTGGCTGAGTAGTGAGTCGAGGAACTCCGCGATCATGCTGTCTCCTCCTGGAGGGCTGCCTGCCGTGGCGTGGGGTGGGCTGGTGCTGACGGCTCGCGGATGACGAGCGCGCCGAAGGCCTTCTGCAGCACGTCGGGGACGAAGACCTCCTCGGTGGGACCCGCCGCGACGAGCTCGCCGTTGAGGACGATGAGGTCGTTGTAGTAGCCGCGCACCGTGTTCATGTCGTGGTGCACGACGACGACGTGCTTGCCCGCGTCCGCCATCTGCCGCAGCAGGGTCACGATCGTCTTCTCGCTGGGGACGTCGATGCCGACGAAGGGCTCGTCCAGGAAGATGTACTCCGCGTCCTGGACGATGGCGCGGGCAAAGAGGACGCGCTGGAACTGTCCGCCCGAGAGTTCGCTGATGTGGCGGTGGCGAAAGTCCCACATGTCGACGTCCTTGAGAGCCTGGGTGGCTGCTTCGCGTTCGGCCTTGCCGGGGCGGTGGAAAAGACCCAGGCGCGGGTAAGTGCCCATCAGGACGGTGTCGAAGACGCTGGTGGGGAAGTTGCGGTCGAGGTCAGAGCGCTGCTCGATATAAGCGATTGCGCGGCGCTGCTCGGCGGGGGCCTTGCCGTCGAGGGTGACGGGGTAGCCGGCAGGGGCGCCGGTGGGGCCTGTGCCGTGGACGTTGTGTTTGTCCAGGATCTGGAGCATCGCCTTCATGAGGGTGGATTTGCCTGAGCCGTTGGGGCCGATGATGCCGTGCATGCCGGGGGAGTCGAGGGTGAAGCTGATGTTCCGAATCGCGGTGTTCGCGCCGTAGCTCACGCTCAAGTTCTGGACGCTAATACTCATGGCAGCCAAGAATAGTGGTCAGTTCAATGAATCACCAAGTTCAATGTATTGACCTTTGGGGTGGGGTGGTGTTGGGGGGCAGTAATGGCACTGATTTGGGGCTTGAGCAGTCAGCCGCTCAAGCCCCAAAAAATGCCCAACTTCCGCCCCCCCCCACAACTCACCCCCAAATTTTCACTTTCCCAGAAACAATTGACCGTTTTCACACACTCGGTTAACACCGCTTCAAATGCTTAAGTCCCTAAAACGGGGTTGCATGAACTGGCGTGTTCCAATCATTATGGAATAGTGACTTCTCTCCTGTGCATCCTGTTCGTTACGGCAGCGCTTGCACCATGGACGATTAAGTGGCTCGGAACCCGCGGGTTCCTCGTACTCAGCCTCCCGCTGGCAGGCGGTGCCATCTACACCGGCACCCATCTCGTTCGCTTAGCTCTAGACAATGGCAACGGGGAAACTTCCGCACTCACGCAACCCGCCGTCACGCATTTTTCGTGGATGCCCATTATCCACTTGGATGTAAACCTGCGATTAGGTCCTATTGAATCGCTCTTCGGCACGCTGGTTTTGACCATCGGCTTTCTCGTACTGGTGTACTGCTCCGGTTACTTCATCAACCCGCCACTCGGCAAACGTCGCCGCGTAGGTTCCTTCGCAGCCCAAATGATCGCCTTCGCTGCGGCGATGTACGGCCTGGTCATCAGCGACAGCATCATGCTGATGTTCGTCTTCTGGGAAATTACCTCGGTTCTGTCCTTCCTCCTGGTGGGCTACTACGCCGAGCGCGCCTCCTCCCGTCGCGCAGCAGGCCAGGCGCTCCTGGTCACGACGCTGGGTGGCCTCATCATGCTGGTCGGTATCGTTCTGATGGGAGTGACCACCGGTTTCTGGAACTTCTCCGAACTCACCGCGCCTGGCGCTCTGACAGCGGCACAGCTGGACTCCACGGCAGTATCCACGGCCGCAATCCTGCTGGTCGTTGGTGCGCTGTCGAAGTCCGCTATCGCGCCCTTCCACTTCTGGCTACCCGGTGCAATGGCCGCCCCTACCCCGGTTTCTTCCTTCCTGCATTCGGCAGCGATGGTCAAAGCCGGTGTGTTCCTGGTTGCCCGGCTCGCGCCGACCTTCAATGACACCAACGCGTGGCAGCCAATCATCATCCCGCTCGGCCTCTTGACCATGATCATGGCCGGCTGGATGGCCCTGCGCCAGAAGGATCTCAAGCTGATTATGGCGTATGGCACTGTCAGCCAGTTGGGATTCATCATCACAGTCGCGTCGATAGGCACGCGTGCGACGATGCTGGCAGCCCTGGCACTGACGCTCGGCCATGCCATGTTCAAGGCCGCGCTGTTTATGGTCGCGGGCACAATTGACAGGCTGACTGGTACGCGCGATATCCGTGAGCTCTCTGGGCTCGGTAGAAAGTCGCCGCAGTTGCTGGTGATTTCGATTCTCGCCGCTGCATCGATGATGGGTGTGCCGCCGTTCTTCGGCTTCGTCGCCAAGGAAGCTGCGCTGGAGGCCACGCTCAATGCTGATCCGCTGCATGGGATGCCGTCGGTGTTTACCACCATTGGCCTCGTCGTGGGTTCGATTCTGACCGTAGCGTACTCGCTGTACCTGCTGCGCGCCGCGTTTGCGACCAAGTCCAGCACCCACGCCAGCGGCGGTGGCACTTCCCCTGCCGTGGCAGAGATGGATTCCCCGACGTGGGATCAGATTGGCCCGGCTTGGCTGTTGGCGCTGGCAGGTTTGGTTTTCGGCCTGGTTCCCCGCGTCCTCGACTCGACTATCTCGCCCTACCTCACCAATGCCTACCCGAATGCGGAAGCAGAATCGCACCTGGCTCTCTGGCACGGTTTCACCCTTCCTCTGGCGCTGACAGCCACAATTCTGATCACAGGTGGCATCATGCACTGGCAGCGCAAACTGGTGCGTCAGCTACAGTTTGAACAGCCGGCTCTCGGTAGTGCCGATGCGCTTTACGACGGCATCCTGGACTTGGCCCGCCGTCTTTCTCTCCGTGCCACTGCTGCGACCCAGCGTGGTTCCCTTCCGTTGAATGAGGCGGTCATTTTGCTGACCCTCATCGTGCTGTCCATCGGTGCCTTGTTGCTCGGTGAGCGTGATGAGCTCCGGATGGAACTGTGGGACTCTGCACCGCAGGGCGCGGTCGCGTTGATTATGATCATCGCGGCTTTGGCCGCCACCCAACAGAAAAACAGGCTCTCCGGTGTCATCCTGGTAGGTGTGACCGGCTACGGCTTGGCCATTATCTTCGCCATGTACGGTGCACCTGATTTGGCTCTGACGCAGCTGCTGGTTGAGACGGTCTCAATGATTGTTTTCGTGTTGGTGCTGCGCACGCTCTCGCCGCGGGCACCGGCATCAAATCCGAGGTGGATACGACACCGTGCATGGCTGGCCATCGCAGTCGGTGTCACTGTCCCAGTGTTGGCCGCCTACGCTATGGGCTCCCGTCGTACTGAGCCAATCTCCGGCGACATTCCGCCGCTGGCTCACGACATTGGGCACGGCCAGAATGCGGTCAACGTACTTCTTGTCGATATCCGCGCCTGGGATACCTTCGGTGAAATCACCGTGCTGGTGATGGTGGCGCTGGGGATTACCTCGCTGGTATTCCGCACGCACACGATGCACATGCGCTCAAAGATTAAGCCACAGCGGAATCGTGCTCGCCGCAACACCCGCTGGTTGAACACCATCGATGAGTCCGGTGAAGCCGAGCGGTTGCGCTACCCAATCATGGTGCTGGTGGCATCGCGCGCGCTCTTCCCCGCCATGATGGTGGTTTCCATCTACCTCTTCTTCGCCGGCCACAACGATGTCGGTGGTGGCTTCGCAGGTGGCCTCGTGGCTGCGCTGGCACTGACCATGCGTTATCTCATCGGTGGGCATCGTGAACTGGCAGCAACTCTGCCAATTCCTACCGAGGTGCTTCTCGGCGGCGGTCTGCTGGTGTCGGCTCTTAGCGCCGTATGGCCACTGTTCGTGGGTTGGGCTCCGCTGACTTCCTGGTACGGCTCGCGGGAAATTCCGCTGCTCGGCGACGTCACCGTTGTCTCCCCTATGCTCTTTGACCTGGGTGTGTACATGATTGTCGTTGGCACGATTGTCTACATCCTGCGCAGTTTGGGCGGCGGCATCGATGCTCAGATAAACCTTCGCGCTGAGCGTGATCGTTCACGTCGTGTGAATCGAGCCGCACTCGGCCAGTCCCGCCAGCTGCGTAGCAAGTTGGCGGCGGCTAAGCCCGCAGGTGTTAAGTCCGCAGGCGTTAAACCTGCCGGCACTAAACCCGCAGGCACTGCCAACACAGCCACCTCGGAGGCCTCAGAACCGACAGCCCCAGCTAGGACCGAAGGAAAGGACACTCACCAGTGATTCTCAATTTTGTTCTGCTAGCTACTGTCGGCACGCTGATCGCCACAGGGGTGTACCTGTTCCTCGATCGTTCGTTGACCAGGATGCTCATGGGGCTGTTGCTGATGGGCAACGGTATCAACCTGCTCATCCTGCTTGGCTCTGGTGCACCAGGGCAACCACCGATCTGGGATAGAGAATCGCTAGTCAGCGATGCCCAGGCCGACTCGCTGCCTCAGGCCTTCATCCTCACCGCGATTGTTATCTCTATGGGCATGACCGCCTTCCTGCTGGCCCTGCTCTATCGCCAGCACCGCTACCACATCGGCGATCACGTGCAGGATGACCACGAAGACCGCAGTCTGGCACTGCGTCGCGCCAGCGACCCGTCGGCTGCTCCGGATCACGACAAGTCCGACGACCCCACCACCGGTCGTCCCACGGAGGCCGGAGATAACTTCGGTCCGGTCTGTTTCGAAAAACCCGTTACCCCACCATCCAACACCCCAGGAGGTGACGACGATGACGACTGAGCAATTAATCCTGGCGCTAATCCCGCTTCCTATCATCGTCCCCGCCGCCACCGCCGCAATTGCTCTGCTGCTGGCACGTTTTCCCAAAGCACAGCAGGCGATCGCGCTGTTTTCACTCGGCAGCCTGCTGGGAGTCGCCAGCGCACTGGTGTATCTCATCTACGCGCACGGCATCCACACGGTCCAGGTGGGCGGCTGGGACGCACCAATCGGCATCACGCTCGTGGCCGACAACCTCGCAGTGCTGATGATTACCGTCTCCCAGCTGGTCCTCTTTGCCGTGATGTGGTTCGGCATCGGCCAGGGTATTAGCGACGGTGACGAAGATGAGCCGATCTCCGTCTTCGTTCCGACGTACATGTTGCTCAACATGGGTGTCTCGATGGCCTTCCTGGCTGGCGACCTGTTCAACATGTATGTCGGTTTCGAGGTTCTGCTCGTAGCCTCCTACGTGCTGCTCACGCTGGGAGCATCGTCGTCACGCACTCGCGCAGGCGTGTCGTATGTGATGGTCAACATGCTGTCCTCGATGGTGTTCCTGCTGGCGATTGGCCTGGTTTATCAAGCGGTCGGCACGGTGAACTTCGCGCATATTTCTCTGCGTATGGAGGACATCCCCGATGGCACCCGCACCGCAATCTTCGCAGTGTTGCTCGTTGCCTTCGCGGTGAAGGCGGCGGTGTTCCCGCTGTCGGCGTGGTTGCCAGACTCCTACCCCACCGCACCGTCCATGGTCACCGCAGTCTTCGCGGGTCTGCTGACGAAGGTGGGTGTCTACGCGATCATCCGCACGCGCAGTGTCGTCTTCCCCGACGGCAGGCTTGACGACGTCTTGATGTGGGCCGGCCTAGCGACAATGCTCATGGGCATTCTCGGCGCCATGGCCCAAAATGACATCAAACGTCTCTTGTCATTTACGCTGGTGTCCCACATCGGATACATGATCTTCGGTATTGCCGTCGGCAATACGCTGGGGCTCGGCGGCGCAATCTTCTACATTGTCCACCACATTCTGGTGCAGACGGCGTTGTTCCTGGTGGTCGGGCTTATCGAACGCCAGGCGGGCTCGTCCTCCCTGCGCAGCCTGGGTGGCCTGGCCAAATCCTCGCCGCTGCTGGCGCTGCTATACCTTGTGCCCGCGCTCAACCTCGGTGGTATCCCACCGTTCTCGGGATTCCTGGGCAAGGTCATGCTGATTGAGGCGGGTGCCCAAGACGGCTCCGCCACCGCGTGGATTCTGGTTGCGGGTTCGATTATCACCAGCCTGCTGACCCTCTACACCATGATTCTCGTCTGGTCGAAGGCCTTCTGGCGTGACCGTTCCGATGCCCCCGAGGGTGACACCGTGCTGGCGCAACCAGCTGCACTCCGGGAAAGGACGCAGATGGTCGCTATCGCAGATCGTGATGACGTCGGCCGGATGCCACTCGGCATGGTGATGCCGACGGCCCTACTGGTGATTGCCTCTGTGGGCGTGACTCTTCTGGCCGGACCGCTGTCCAATGTGGCTACCGAAGCGGCAAGCAACGTCGCAAATGTTGATGACTACCGCGCGGCAGTTCTCGGTATCGAATCGGCCGATGACAAGGGACTGGAGCAGCTGAAAAACCCAGGCCGCACCAAGAGTCCGTGGGAGTCGGACCCGGTGACCGAACATGCCACCAGCACGTTGGAAGGAGCAGGTGAAAGCTCATGAGTAAAGCTCGCGCCAGGGTGGCCGCAAAACGACCACCGCGTATTTCAATCCTGTTGTTCCTGTTCACGCTGATTATTTGGGTCATGCTGTGGGGCGAAGTGACATTTGCCAATGTGCTTTCGGGAATCCTGGTAGCCACGTTGCTCAACCTCGCCATGCCTATCCCGCCAAACAGCGCGCTGGACATCAACTTCGGTGGCATGGTGCGACTGTTCGGTTCCTGGACAATCGACTTTGTGAAGGCCTCAATCAGTGTCTCCTGGCTGGCCATCCGACGAGCTGATCCACCACCGACGGCCATCATCAAGGTCCCTATGCGCACCAATGACGATATTTCGCTCACGACTGCAATGGCACTGATTAACTTGCAGCCGGGCGGAATCATCGTGGACATCGACAAGCGGGAAAAGACGCTGACCATGCACATTCTCGACGCGTCGTCGACGAGCAAGGTAGCCGAGCAAATCAACCAGCTGACTCGAATCGAGCGTCGGGTTATTCGGGCGTTTGAAAACCGCGATGTCAACGAGCAACCGACCAAGTCGGTGCCAAGTGACAACCAGGTGAGCAGCGACAAGAGCAGCGAGAAGAGCAGCGAAAGGAGTAGCCGATGAACCCGGAAGTTTTTAACACTCTGCTCGGAGTGGCTGCCGCAGGCTATTTCATTGCGGTGATGATTACCCTCGGGCACATGATTGCCGGTCCAAACTCGCTGGACCGCCTGGTGGCGCTGGAGTCGACGACTGCAATGCTGCAGGGCATGCTCGCTGCGTTCATGGCCTGGAGCTTGGACACTTCGGTGGTCTACCCAATGCTCATCATTGCGCTGCTCGGTTTCCTGTCTTCGCTGGCGGTCGCCAAGTTCCGTGTTCCGGATGACGGAAAGCAGCCCGCAAAGAGCTCCCGGAAGGGTGCGACGAAAGCAGCCGGAAAGGTCGCCACAAAGAAAACCGCACAGAAAGCGGCGCCTAAGGCAACACCGACAACGGCTCCGAAAACAGCGAAGGGAGAGTCCAAATGATTCTCGTGGCAGACATTATCGCCATCACACTGATTCTCACCGGAATGCTACTGTGCGTTGCAGCGTCCGTGGGATTGATACGCTTCCGCGACACCATCAGTCGGATGCACGCATCCTCTAAGCCACAAACGCTGGGGTTAATTTTGACGCTGTCGGGCTCGCTTGTGCACGTCGCCACGCACGCGTCAGCTCACACAACTACTAGCAGTGACTTGGCTCTGTTGACCCTGATTATCCTGTTTGCTCTGGGAACATCGCCGATTGTTAGTAACCGCGTTGGCCACGAGGCGTTCAAGGAGAGGCTCGTCGACGAGGACAGCCTGGCCCGCGATGACAGCCGGGAATAACGAGAGAACAATGGCCTTAAGTTACTGGCTGGGTTTATGACAAAGTGACTAGGTTTATGCACCTCAAAAGTGCTATAAGCCTAGTCACTTTGTCTAGGCACACACCGCTTAACGACGGCTAGTCGCTCACCTGCTCGTGGAAATCTGCAGGCGCTATCGGATGCCCGGCGCGCAGTTCCTGCACCGCAAGATCCACAGCGGCCCGCCACGGGGTGTGGCCAATGCGCTCTTCGTTCGCCCGTACGTCGTCCTCGGTAGCCATCGAAGGCAGCGCCCCGGCCGCATCCGCCACAGTGCGCTGACGCTCGTATGCCGCGCCCATTTCCACGATGTTGTTGATGAATTCCAGTTCGGCTCGGCAGCCCAGTTCGTCGGCAAGCGGGGCGAGCTGAACCACAAGCTCACAGAGTTCATCGCGAACCCACCGCTCGTCGGTATCGCGATTGACGATGACCAGCGCGTCCATCCCATAGCGAGCGGCGCGCCACTTGTTTTCGGCGATGTGCCAGGACTGCAGTGACGGTAGTTCCTCGCCAGCCTCCCACATGCGGTCGTAGTAAACCGTCAGGCAGTGCGTCAATGCCACGATAGCGGCGAGTTCCTGCAGGTTAGAGGTGGCGTCGGCGACACGAATCTCAATGGTGCCGTACTTTGATGCCGGGCGGATGTCCAAGTGCATCGAGCCGGTGTGGTTGATGACGCCGGAGCGGGACTGGTCGTGCATGTAGGACTCCCACTCGGGCCACGTGTAAATCGCCGGCGGCTGACCCGCGGTGGGAAGCTGCTGGTAGAGCAGGCTTCGGTTGGAAGCGTAACCCATGTCCTCGCCGTTCCAGGCCGGTGAGGAGGCAGACAGCGCCAACATGTGCGGCAGCTTCGTTGCCAGAGCCTGAATAATCGGCCAAACGCGTTCGGAGTCTTTAATGCCTACGTGGACGTGGACTCCCCAGATAATCATCTGGTTCCCCCACCACTGAGTGCGGTTGATAATTTCGGAGTAGTGCCCCTTGGCACTGACCTGCTGAGCAGTACCGCGGGCGAACGGATGCGAGCCCGATGACCACACATCCACCCCAACGCGGTCAGCGGCGTCGAGAACCATATCCAGCTGGCTTTGGAGCTCCGCTACGGCATCGGGCACGTTCATGTGCACACCGGTGACGAGCTCCACGGTGTTGGCGAGGAACTCGCGCTGGAGCCCATGTCCGGGATGCTCCGCATCGATGATGTCGAGCACCTCGGCGGCAGCGGGGGCGGTGTCGCGCGTTCGTCGGTCAACGAACGCCACTTCCCATTCCACTCCCAGAGATGGCTGCGCCGATCCGGAAAATTGCTCAGTCATACCGCTATTTTTTCACACTAGGAGTCGTTTTCCTCAGTTGGCTCCGTCCAGGTGACGGTTTTTGCGCAGGAGGCAAGGTCACCGTTGGAATCGACAAGCGCAACTGTGGTGAAACTGTCTTCATCCACCTTGGACGGAACGTTCCAGACATCTGCATTCCGTTTGTCATCGACGTGCACTTCGCCGATGACACCTAACCCCTCAGCTGCGGGACTGCCTATGCCACTGCAGCCAGATGCACCACGCGCCTGCACTGTGTACTTACCCTTATCCAAGGTAGTGAACTGACCTTTTTCGTCGGAAAGGCCCATCCATCCCTTGGCGCTCATGACCTGTACAGTTGCCAGCATTTTCATTGATCCGTCGTCGTTTGTTCGGATGAAGTTATAGGCGCTGACTCGCTCGGTCAGCTTCGGTGCAGCCGGATCTACGCTCACTGGCGCAGTGCTTGACGACGCGTCCGCGTTCCCGTCTTTGTCACTGCTGGATTCAACCCCCGAGCAGGACACCAACAGTGTTGCAGCACAACCCAACGCGGTGGCGACAGCAACACGACGACGCTTTACGGCGAACATAAAAACCTCACAGACCTCACTGGCTACTAGCAGAATACTAGTACCCCTTTTTCAGCCGTGATCTGTTTGAGACTGCAAAATATGCAAAAGCCCCGCGTAGGCCATGAAATGTGTGGCTTACGCGGGACTTGGAAAGCTATGGGGCTTCGCACCACGGCGGCAGGTTTTGACGCTTAGGCCGCAAACCTTAGTGAGAGACCAAAGCCTGGTGGGCCGGGAGTCTAGTGAGCCGGGTCAGTGGCGACCACGACGATTCCCGCCGGAGCGTCCCGGAGGCGGTCATCGCGAGGTGCGGCTTCCCAACCGTTGTCATGCGCGATCTGCTCAGCGGCGGCCTTTTCCTCTTCGTTCCTCGGGTCGAAGTAGACGGTGGTCTTCTCCCACACACCCATCTTCTCTTCAGGAGCATTGCCGGTCTCGCCGGCGCCCCAGCCCTGCTCGCCCATCTGCTTGGACAGGTCATCGGCGAGGCCCACGACCTCAGAGTTATTCAGGACACTGACCTTGACAGTCTTGCGGTCAATCTGGGGCGCTTCGTTGGCCTCATCCTGTGCCGGCGGATTCTCCGCGGGAGGAACCGGTTTGCCTGGCTCATTTGCCGGTGGCGGCGGCGGAACCTCGCCGTCACCATCTCCAGCAGCACCATCCTTTGCCGGATCACTGCCGTTGGCCGAGTCAGCAGGCGCACCAGAGTCAACCGGAGCGGATGCCGAGGTGTCATTCTGGCCGGTGTTCTCGGCATCGTCGCCACGTGTGCTGAGTGCATAGGCACCGTAGGCGACCAGGCACACGCCGATAGCGAGCAGCACAATAGCGAGAACACGCATGTAGCGGCCATCACCGGCACCGTCGCCGATGTCGCCGTCATCAACACCATCAGCAGCTGCGGAATTGCTAGCAGCAGCCCGAGAGCCAGCACCGGTAGTGGCGGCAGCGGTGGCACCAGCAGCGGCTGCGCCAGCGGCCGGAGCCGCAGATCTGAGCGCTGCGTGTTGAGCATCCGACGGCTCGGAGTACGCATGAGCGCCGCCAGCGGCCGGAGCCTCCGCGTAATCGCTGTACTCATCGAAGTCGTCGTAGTCGTCATCGAGTCGATGACGGCCCGGACGCGGCGAATTCTGAGGGTTTAGTTGGTCAGACACATCCCACATCCTATATGTTCTGCCGCCGAACCGTGAAGTGAAACTTGAACCTTACGCGTCTTGGTTGTCCCGCACGGCGCGCAGCCGATGAACCAACACGGGTTCGGCAGCTTCGGCTGCCGGAGAGTCGAGAAGTCGCGAAAGTACCTGGTGGTAGCGGATTGTGTTGTTTCCAAAGTCCTCGGCAAAGCGACGCCGAATTGCCTCCTGCCGCGCACCGGCCATACGCGGTCCGCGGCGGGCAACTTTCAGCCATTCTTTCTCAAAATCCAGCATTTTCTGAGCCAAAACGGGTTCAATGCCGCTGGTATCACCCACGAGTCCGGGATGCTCGGATGAGTCAGGCCGCAACTCAGTCTCAGGTTCGTGGCTGCCGCCTATGGGCTTCTTGCTCACCATTTTTCTGCACCCCGCTTTCCTTCTCAGTCGCCCTGATTTTCTATTCTGCACGACACTGCCTATGCAGATACTTAGTGAAGATACATAGTAAGGCCCAGCCCCCACCTCACCTACGCCCCACCTACAACTCCCTGACACAACTCAGACATCACCAGGCGATTTAGAAAACATGGACGCCGAGTAGAATCAGCGGCATGACTATCCGTCCCATTGTGATTGCCGGAGACCCCGTTCTCCACACTCCTACCCAGCCGGTAACCGAGGACGTCTCCGAGCTGCGCGAGCTCATCGAGGACATGTACGAAACCATGGACCGCGCCCACGGTGTGGGGCTGGCTGCCAACCAGGTGGGTGTCGGCAAGCGTCTGTTCGTCTACAACTGCCCCGATGACGACGACGTCTGGCACCGCGGCTGCGTCATCAATCCGGTGCTGACCACCAGTGAAATCCCGAAGACCATGCCTAACGACGACGGCTCCGATGACGAAGGTTGCCTCTCTGTGCCCGGCCTGTCCTTCCCCACCAACCGTGCGGAGAAGGCTGTTGTCACCGGCCTGGATGAAAACGGCGAAGAGGTCCGCATCGAGGCCACCGGTTTCTTCGCCCGCTGCATGCAGCACGAGGTCGGCCACCTGGATGGGTTCCTCTACACCGATTGCCTCACCGGTCGTTGGAAGCGCATGGCCAAGAAGGAAATCAAGCGCGCCGGTTGGACCGAGGGCGGCCTGACCTGGATGCCGGGCGTGGATCCGGATCCGTTCGGCCACGAGGATTAGATCGTGGCGGATAGGCAATTGGAGTCGTCGGCAAGCGAAAATGCAGCACAGAAGCTACCGATTTCCCGCTGGGGCGTCGGTGAAGTGGCGGTGGGACGTCGTGTCATTGTGCGGCACGCGCTGACCGATGAAGAAGCATTGGCCAGCGGCAAGAAGACTACGGACGTCATTGGGCATGTGCTCAGCATGGATCCGTTCGTCGTGCGTCCGCAGGTTCGTGCTGGCGTGCGTGCCGACGAATCCGTGGCAGCGGTGGACTTTAGCGATAAGCACATTTTGATTGTGAAGGCCCTGCCGGATCATCCGGTGCGCAATTCGGATATTCGCGCCGTGGAAACTGCGACAGCGAAGGCCTTCCCGGGTATCGCGCATGTGGTGGAGTCGGGCTGGCTGCTGCGAGCCGGCGATGGCATTACGGAGCGTTCCAACTCCGCGCTGCCGCTCGAACCCGGAGCCAGCACTCAGCCGGTGCCGTTGGAGAAGATTAAGTCGTTTTACGATTCCCACGATTTGCCGGTGCGGATTGCGATTCCGGATAGAATCGCCAAACCTGCACAGGCGCTGGTCGCGGGGCCGGAGTGGACGGTCGGGCCGGACATTGTGGTTATGACGCGCTCACTCGATGGGGATTTGCCGCCTGCTGAATTGGCAGCTGAATCGCACAGCGCCGTACAGGTGCTTGATGAGCACAGCGCCGTACAGGTGCTCGATGAGCACAGCGTCGAGCTTGCAGACGTGCAGGTGGATATCGCTGATCAACCTGACGACGACTGGCTGGGGCTCTACCATTTCCGCGGTACCACGCTGCCCGAGCATGCACTACAGCTTCTGCGCAATGAAATTGATGGCCGCATGTGCTTCGGACGCCTGCAAGTGCCTGACAACAATGCGCCTGAAGGCATACGCACGGTAGCCATTACGCGCGGCACGCTGACCGAATCGGACGACGGCCGTGTGTGGCTCGGGTTCTCCGCTGTGGAAGTCGCAGCCGATATGCGCCGCCGAGGACTTGGCACCCTACTGGGAATTCACATGATGCACTGGGGTGCGCAGCACGGGGCAGATTCTGCATATCTGCAGGTATTGGGCTCGAATGAGGCTGGCATTGCGCTGTACCGGACGCTCGGTTTTACCGAGCACCACCGGCACCGATATGCGGAGTTGACAGGGGCTTAGGGGCCGGGGGCTTACGTTTCGGCCCTGCCCTGCTCGCCCTAATCGCCCTACTTCCCGCGCTTAACCCGTTTAGTCCGCTTCAGCTGGTTGCCCTGCTGCTCTTTGCTGCCCATGCGATTGTCCATGCGGCGCTGTCCGCGCTGCCGCTCGCGCGTCTCCGGCTTTTCCACCACTCGAGTGCGAACCGAGAGTTCATGACGACCTCTCCCCAGCGGATCGCGTGAGGCAGCCATCGCAATCCAGCCAGCCAGGCCCGCAGAGACAAACCAACCGGCGACCGGAATCATCGACGGCAGAATCCAGGCATTGCGCACAAAACCATCGCGGGCTGAAACTGGCATCCCGTGTGCACCTTCAATTTTCATGCCCATGGCGTGCTTACCCGGAGAACCGTCGAAGATGGAGTCTCCCGCCACGCGGTAGAGGTAAAAACCACCGGGACCGAGGAAGAGGCTGATCAGCATCACCATTACGCCGCTGTCGGATGTCCCCGCGATGCTAGCGAGAACTGCAATAGAGGCAATCAACGCAGTGTAGATGACAGAATCCACCAGCAGCGCACCACCACGACGCACCACAGGGGCATTGGCCAGATTGGGGTCGAAGCCCAGGCGTACTGCCATTTGAGCGGTCAGCGGTGCAACTTTGGGGTTAGTGCTGAGCTCACCGAAGGAAGACACCCCGTAGCTAGCGGGGTACCCGCTCTCGTAGCCGACCGGAATGTTTGCTACCGGATATGGCACTTCCAGATGTGGCACTTCCTGATACGGCATTGCCGCACCGTACGCCGCATATGCGTCGTGCTCCCGATAAGCATTCCTGCCACTACTACTCAGGTAATCCGCCGGACTGTACTCGCCGCCGTAACGGCGATCGTCCCAGTTAGCCAACCTCGAAACTCCCTTTCCTACCGGGCTTCCGCCCACCTAGTCCGCTTTTGTCCGCCTATTTTGTCACTGCTTTATTCAACGCATGAGGCCGCCGTTTCGTTCCCCTTTTACAATCGTTGATATGCGAATCTGTGTCTGGAACGTCAATTCGGCTCGAACCCGCCTCGACCGAATGGTGGAAATGCTGCGCCGGAATGACATTGATGTCCTGGCCGTCCAGGAAACCAAGTGCAAGGACGACCAATTCCCCACCGCTGCTTTTGAAGAGCTGGGATACCAAGTCGCCCACCACGGCCTGAATCAGTGGAATGGCGTTGCCATCATCTCCCGCGTCGGCCTTGAAGACATCCAGGCAGGGTTCCCCGGTCAGCCCGGTTTCAACAAGGACCCCGACGCAACTCCCGCATTGGAGGCCCGCCATATCGCTGCTACCTGCGGTGGCGTGCGCATCCACAGCCTCTACATCCCGAACGGCCGCGACATCACCGACCCGCACTTCGAGTACAAGCTCGAATTTTTGGAGCGGCTCCGTCAGCACATCATCGCCACGCTTGACGACGACCCGGAGGCCACCTTCATGATGGGCGGCGACTTCAACATCGCCCCGACCGACGGCGATGTCTGGTCAATGGCAGCCTTCGCGGGGAAAACACATGTCACACCACCTGAACGCGCAGCTTTCTATGCGCTGGAGCAGGCGGGTATGAAGGAAGTAACTCGCCAATTCACCCCAAACCAGTGGACCTACTGGGATTACAAGGCCGGCCGCTTTTTCAAGGATGAGGGCATGCGCATCGACTTCCAGCTCGCCTCCCCCACCCTCGCGGCAAAGGCGTCCGCCGGATTCATCGACATCGAAGAGCGTCAGGGCAAAGGCGCATCCGACCATGCTCCGGTGATTGTGGATTACGAAGTGTAGATAAACGCGGCGGAAAAGCGCGTAGGCCTAGTTCCTTCTAGGGGGCGTCGCTGGGGCCGTCGTAAAGCGGAGTCCTTGCTGCCAGCCCCTAAAATCAGGGGCAGAAATGGGCGATAAAGCACCCGCACAACACTTATGAGCCTAACTTTTTGTTCAATCTACAAATTTTCACCACAGAAAGTTATTTCGACGATATAAGGTGTTTATTCAGAACATCAATTCATTACGTCGGGAAGGAAGATCATGACTTCTGCACGCTCCCCTCAGCGCACCACCACCCCGGAGCCAGCGAGCGGCTTCCCCACCGCGGATGACTCAACTGAGTCCGATGAATCCCTGCGCGAAAGCGTGCAGAAGATCTCCATCGGCCTGTATGACTTCCTTGCGTCGACTCGCCGCCTCGGTGAGCGCCCGAATGCCAGGATGGACATTTCCCAGTCGGAAATGGAAGTACTGCACTTTATTTCGACCCACCCGGGCTGCGGCGTATCCGACATTGCACGCCTGCGTTTCCTGCGCCCGTCCAACGTTTCGGCAACAGTCCGCCGTCTACTCGACAACGGGCTGATTGAACGCGAGAACAATGCAAAGGATCGCCGTGCGCAGAACCTCTATGTCTCCAGCGATGGCGAGACCCTGCTGGAGCAGCTTATCGACCACTGGGGTGCGCTGGTGTACGAAATTGTGCGGACGATGTCGCAAAAGGACGTGCGTGCGCTAATTAAGGCACTGCCTTCGCTGCTGAAGCTGGCGGAGCACTCGGAAAGCTATGTTGAGGAGCACCAGCGCCGCCAGGAGCCGTTCTAAAAGCGCGCCGCTAAACCCTTCTTACTAGGTACGATGATGCTCATGGCTATTACTTTGAAGAAGGCAAAAAACGTAAAGACCGCCCCATTGGTGGCCACCGGCCTCATCGGCGGCTGGCTCACCGCTCGCGAAACAGGCATTCGCCCGCTCGGTGGCGTCATCTTGGGCGCCGCCGGCGCATACGCAGCACGCACCTGGAACGCAAAGACCGGCGCCCTGGGAGCCACTGGTCTGGTGGCCGCCTACCTCGGCGCTTTCGGCCTCTCACACCCGCTGGCCAAGAAGATTGGCGCATGGCCGTCCGTCCTGACCGTCACCGCGCTGGCTGCTGGCGCAGCAGCAGTTGCCGACTCCAAGTAAGCAACAAGTAGACAAGCCGCTCTCCCGACTTAAAAGTCACACCGGGGAGCGGCTTTGGGGGTTAAGTAAAGAAAAGTGTGTCTTTTCCGG